>NZ_BAAGPS010000003.1:0-52632 GCF_054783935.1 Streptomyces pseudoechinosporeus | reverse complement strand
CCAGCCCGCCCGGCGCTTTTGTGTGGGCCCGCTCAGGCGAGGGCCTTCTCGGACTCGCACTCGCAGTCCATGGCCTCCGTCTTACGGACCCGAACTCGCCGCAGTGTCACCGACGCCAGGACCGCCGCCCCCAGCAGAAGCACCGTCGCGGCGAGCGCAGCTGCCTGCATGCCGTTCGTGAAGGCCTCACGGGCCGCTGTCACGAGGGCTTCGCCCGTGCGGCCTGGTAGTTGCTGGGCCACGGCCAGGGCGCCGCCGAGCGTCTCGTGGGCTGGGCCCGGAGCCGAGGACGGGATCCCGTGGCGGTACACGGCCGTTCCGATGGAGCCGAGGACCGCCATGCCCAGCGCGCCGCCGAACTCCGCGCCGGTCTCCAGGACCGAGGAGGCGGTGCCGGACTTCTCGGCCGGTACGGTGCCCAGCGCCAGGTCCATCATCTGGGACATCACGGTGACGATCCCGGCGGCGATGACACCGGCACCGGCGAGCACCAGCCACAGCGAGTCCGTACCGGCCGCGGTCAGCATCCCGTAACCGCAGGCCGCGACCAGGAAGCCACCGGCGACGACGTACGCCCGGTTCACGCCCCGCTGCACCAGCTGCGCGGAGAGCGGAGCGGCGACTCCGACCAGGACGGAGGGCAGCAGTCCCCACAGCGCGGCCTCCATGGAGCTCTTGCCGAGCACGGACTGGAGGTACTGCGTGGTGAAGTACGCCGAGCCCATCATCCCGAACGCGGAGAGCAGGTTCAGCGAGACGGCGGGCGCGAAGCCGTGGCCGCGGAAGAGCGAGGGCGGGATCATCGGCGACTCGATGGTGCGCTGCCGGTGGACGAAGAGCGCGGCGAAGAGCAGGCCGACGGTCACCGACATCACGTACCGCACGTTCCAGCCCTCGGACGGGATCTCCTTGATGCCGTAGATCACCGGCAGCACGGCGGCCATGGACAGCGGCACGCTCAGCAGGTCGAAGCGGCCGGGTGCGGGGTTCTTCGACTCGGGCAGCAGGATGGGGCCGAGGATCAGCAGGAGTGCCATCGCGGGCAGGTTGACCAGGAAGACCGAGCCCCACCAGAAGTGCTCGACGAGTACACCGCTCATCACCGAGCCGAGCGCGACGCCGGCTGTCATCACGCCCGACCACATCCCGATCGCCTTGGCGCGCTGCGCCGGGTCCGTGAACATCGTGCGGACCAGCGCCAACGTCGACGGCATCAGCGTCGCTCCGCCGATGCCGAGGACCGCGCGGGCCACGATCAGCGTTTCGGCGCTGTCCGCGTACGCCGCCATCAGCGAGGCCGCGCCGAACGCCCCGGCGCCGATCAGGAGCAGCCTGCGCCGGCCGATGCGGTCGCCCAGCGAGCCCATCGTCATCAGCAGGCCGGCGAGTACGAAGGCGTAGATGTCGAAGATCCACAACTGCTCCGTGCCGCTGGGCTCCAGGTCCGCGCTGATCGCCGGGATGGCGAAGTAGAGGACGGAGACGTCCATGGACACCAGGAGCAGCGGCAGCATCAGGACGCCGAGAGCGGTCCATTCACGGCGTCCGGCGCGATGGGGCGCGGGTGCGGTGGTGTCGCTCGGGCTCTTCGGATTCGTCATGCCGAGAAATGTACGCACGTCTAAAACGCTTGTCTAGAACGAATGTGTAAGACATGCGTATGGGACGGTTGTCTGTCCCGGCGGTACGCTGACCCGCATGGGACACCGTGAGGATCTGCTGGAAGGCGCCAAGCGCTGCCTGCTGGAGAAGGGCTTCGGGCGCACGACGGCGCGCGACATCGTCAAGGAGTCGGGGACGAACCTGGCGTCGATCGGCTACCACTACGGGTCGAAGGACGCGCTGCTCGCGGAGGCGTACGTCTCGATCGTCGAGGGGGTCTCCGATGCCTTCGACGCGGGCGAGCACGTCACGACCGGCACCGAGCCAGGCTCGATCGAGCGGTTCCACGCGGCCTGGTCGAACATCATCGGCACCATGCGGGAGCCCGGTTCGGTCTGGCGGCTCAGCATGGAGATCGTGGTCATGGGCGACAAGTTGCCCGGGGTGCGCGACCATCTGGCCAAGGCCCAGCGTTACGCGGCGAGCGGCATCATCCCGTTGTTCATGGGAGGCCTGGAGGAGGACCTCTCGGAGGAGGACATCAACACGCTGGGCAAGTTCTACAACACCCTGCTGATGGGGCTCATCGCGCAGTGGAACTTCGACCCTGAGACCGCGACCAGTGCCGAGGAACTCACCGAGGGCTTCCGGCGGGCGATTGCGGGGGTGAAAGAGAAGTCGTCCTGACGAGGCGCCCGTCCCGCATCTCCGCAACGCGGTCGCAGAAGTGGCGTACGAGCGCCATGTCGTGGCAGATGAACAGGTAGCCCAGGTCCAGGCGTTCCTGCAGCTCGGCCAGGAGGTTGAGGATTCCGGCGCGCAGGGACGGGTCGAGGGCGGAGACCGGTTCGTCGAGGATCAGGAGCTTGGGCTCGCACGCCAACGCTCGGGCGATACCGGCGCGTTGGCACTGTCCGCCGGACAGCTCGTGCGGGCGGCGGTCGCCGTGGGCCGGGTCCAGGCCGACCTGCTCCAGCAGCTCGGCCACGCGGGCGGGGCCTGCCGTACGGTCCCAGCTCCCTTGTACGCGTAGGGGTTCCGCGATGGCGTCGCGGATCCGGTGGCGGGGGCTGAGCGATCCGTACGGGTCCTGGAAGACGGGTTGCATGGCCTGCCTCAGCGGCCGGAGCCGCCGCTCGTCCATCGCGGTCAACTCCTGCCCGTCGAACCAGACTTCGCCGCTGTCGGGGCGGCGCAGTTGCAGTACGGCCATGGCGGTGGACGACTTGCCGCAGCCCGAGGGGCCGATGAGGCCGAGCGTCTCGCCGGGGGCGATGTCGAAGGAGACATGGTCCACGGCGGTGTGGGTGCCGTGGCGGACGACAAGGCCGCGCACGTCCAGGAGTGGGCTCACATGGCTCACATCGCTCACACGGACTCCAGGAACAACTCGGCGGGGCTGTCGGGCAGTTCGCGCCAGCGGTGGCAGGCGACGGTGCGGCCGTCTTGGGTCTCGGGTTCGGGTTGCTCCGTACGGCAGCGGGTGGCGTCCGCCAGGGGGCAGCGGGGTTGGAAGGCGCAGCCGGGTGGGAGGTCGGTGGGGGCGGGTGGGGCGCCGGTGATTGCGGGCAACCGTCGAAGCCTCGTGCCCCTGACGGGGCGCGCCTCCGGTACCGACGCCAGCAGCCCGGCCGTATACGGCGCCCGTGGCCGCGCGAACACCTCATCCACCGGCCCCGCCTCGACCAACCGCCCCGCGTACATCACCACCATCCGGTCCGCGTGCTCCCGTACCGTCGCGAGGTCGTGCGTGACCAGGACGAGGGACGCGCCGGCGGCGCCCGTCCGGGTGGCCAGCAGGTCGAGGACCTGCTTCTGCGTCTCCGGGTCCTGGGCCGTCGTCGGCTCGTCGGCGATGACCAGGTCCGGCTGGTGGAGCATCGCCATGGCGATCACCGCCCGTTGGCGCATGCCGCCGGAGAACTCGTGCGGGTACGCCCGCGCCTTGTCCGCCGCGATGCCGACCTCCTCCAGCGCGGCCACCGCTCGGGCCCGCGCCTCCTTCCGGGAGACGCGGTCCACGGACCGTACGGCGGCGGCGAGTTGGTCGACCACCTGGTGCACGGGGGAGAGGGCCGAGAGGGCGTCCTGGGGGACCAGGGCGACGCGGCGGCCCCAGAGGACGGTGCGTACGGAGCGGGGGGCGTCGACGAGTTCGTCCGCGCCCAGTCGTACGCTCCCCGTCACCGTCGCCCCACGCGGCGGCATGCCCAGCAGCGCCCGCGCCGTCAGCGACTTGCCCGCGCCCGACTCGCCCACCACGGCGAGGACTTCGCCCTCGTGTACGTCGAAGGAGAGGCCCCGTACCGCTTCGACGGCACCGAAGGAGATACGCAAGTCCCGGACGGAGAGGAGGACTTCAGTACTCGGCGTGCTCAGTGTGCTCATCGGACGGACTCCTTGAGAGACTCCTTGACGGCCCCCTCGGCGGACTCCTTGGGGGAACGGAGCGAGGCAAAGGCGACAGTGAACCGGCCCCGCCCCGAAGCCGAGTCGGCCCGAGCCGCTCCCCTCTCCGCATACGCCGCCAACGACACCGCCAGCCCCGCCATCACCGCCAGCGCGACCGCCGGAGCCAGCGCCGCCCACGGAGCCCGTTCCACATACGCGCGGGATTCGTCAAGGAGCAGCCCCCACTCCGGAGCGGGCGGCTGGGCGCCCAGGCCCAGGAAGCCGAGGGAGGCGAGGGCCAGGGCGATGCCCGGCAGGCGCAGGAGGGCGTGGCGGGCGACCGGGGCCGTCACGGAGGGCAGGACGTGGCGGGTGAGGATCCACAACGGCGTTGCGCCGATGGCCCGTTGGGCGTGCAGGAACGTCGAGGCGCGCACCTCCTGCACCAGTGCCGCCGCGTGGGCCGCGAGCGGGGGCCAGGAGATCAGGGCCACGGCGAGCGCCGCGCCGCCCGTGCCGGGGCCCGCTGCCGCCGCGACGAGGATGCCGACGATCACCGGTGGCAGCGCGTTGGCGATGTCCGAGGAGCCCGCGGCCACGGACGGCAGGAAGCCGAGGGCGAGTGCGAGGAGCAGGCTGACCAGGCAGACCGCGGCGGCCGTGCCGACCGTCGACGCCGCCCCGTGCCCGAGCCGGGCCAGCACATCACGGCCGAGCCCGTCCGTGCCGAGCGGGTACGCCCACGACGGCGCCTGGAGGCGGGCGGTCGTGTCCACGGCGTACGGATCGCGCAGCAGCCCCCAGCCGATACAGGTCAGCAGTACGACTCCGAGCGCCACCGGAACGGCCGGATGCGCCCGGACCGGACGGGCCGCGGGCAGCGTCAGCCCCGCGTCCCGCAGCGCCGGGCCCAGCAGCCGGCGCCGTACGAGGGCCGCCAGCGCACCCGCGACCAGGCCCAGCGTGAGCAGCGCGAGGACCGAACCCTGGAGCAGCGGCAGATCCTGCGACTTGGCCGCCCCCAGCGCCGTACGCCCGACGCCCGGCACCGCGAACACGACCTCCACGGCGACCGCCCCGCCCGTAAGACCGACGGCGACCATGCCGAACTGCGGTACCAGCGGCGGCAGTACACGACGCAGTGCGGCGGCCGAGATCCGCGCCTGACTGACCCCCGCACCCCGCCACAACTCCACCCACCGCTCCTCGAGCACGGCGGGCAGCGCGTCGGCGACCAGGCGGCCGAGCAGCCCGCCCGCGGGGATGCCCAGGGCGAGGGCGGGCAGCACCATGTACTGCGGGCCCACCCAGCCGGAGGTCGGCAGCCAGCCCAGCCACACCCCGCCCACCAGCAACGCGAGCGTGGCGAGCAGGAATTCGGGGAGCGCAGCGAGCATCGCGGCGAACGAGCCGGCCGACCCCCGGCCGCGCGCGAGCACGGGCGCGACGAGGGCGCAGGTGATCAGCAGCGCGACGCCGAGGGCGGCGCCCATCAGGGACAGCGACACCTGGAGCCCGGCCACGACCGACGGCAGTACGTCGGTGCCCGACACCCAGGAGGTGCCGAGGTCGCCGCGGAGCAGTCCGGAGGCCCAATTCCCCAGCAGGGAAAGCGGACCCGCGCCCAGTCCGAGGTCCTCACGGATCGCGTCCAGCGCCTCCGGCGTCGGCTCCTGCTCGGCGGACCGGGCGCGCAGCACGGTGAGCGCGGGGTCGCGGCCGGAGAGCCAGGGGAGCAGTCCGACGGTGGCGAGGACGGCCGCGAGGCAGCCGAGCCGGGTGAGTCCGGCCCGGCTGCCCGGTGTCCTCGCCGCCTTCAACAGGCGTGCCAAGAGCGTCACTTGACGTACGTCTCCATGGTGATCAGCTCACGCTCCCGCGGGTCGTGCGCGACATCGACGACACCGGCCGCGTCGCCCTGGATGACCCGCTCGTGCAGCATCGGCACGGCGGCGTCGGTGGCGAGCACCGCGGCCTCCGCCTCGACGACGGCCTTCCGGCGCGTGTCACCGGCCTTGGTCGCGGAGGCCTTGTCCAGGGCCGCGTCGACGGTCTTGTCGGAGAGCTGGGAGATGTTGAAGGAACCCTTGGACCCGAAGTCGCTGTAGAGGTACGCGGCCGGGTCACCCGAGTCGAGGATCGTCGCCCGGGACAGGATGAACGCGTCGAACTCGCCCGCCAGCGCGTCGGATTCGATGTTCGCGTACTCGCGGACGTCCAGCTTCACCTTGAACCCGGCCTTCTGGAGCTGCTGTTGCAGCGTCTGAGCCACCTCGGGCAGCTCGGCGCGGTCGGTGAACGTACCGATGGTGATGGTCTTCCCGGCCGGGTCACCGGCCTTGGCGCGCTTGACCGGCGTACGCAGGTCGGCGGCCCACGGCAGCGCGGGCCCGAGCAGCCCCTCGGCGACGTCGGCGCGGTCCTCGTACACACCCTTGACGATCGACTCGGCGTCAATGGCCTCGCGGGCGGCGGCCCTCAACGCGGCGTCCTTGAAAGGACCTTCGGAGGTGTTCAGGTACAGGGTGTTGGTGCGCGGCATCGGCACCTCGGTGATCTGGTCCTCCTCGAGCAGCGCGGCCTGCGAGACCGGCACCGACTCGACGACGTCGGCCTCTCCACTGCGCAGGGCGGCGGCGCGGGCGGTGCCGTCCGGCACGAACTTCACGTCGATTCCGGGGGACTTGGCCTTGCCGCCCCAGTAGTCGTCGTAGCGGTCGAGAGACGCGGAGGACGTGCCGTTCACCTTCTTCAGCTCGAAGGGACCGGTGCCCGCGCCGACGGGGCTGACCGTCTTCCCCTCGTACGCCTTCGCCGCCAGGATCGACAACTGCGGCGAGCTCAGCCGCTGCGGGACGAGCGGGTCCTCAGTGGCGGTGGTGACGGCTACCGATTCGCCTTGGGCCTTCACCGTCAGGTCCACGCCGTCCAGGATGCGGGGCTTGGGGGAGGCGCCGGCGGCCGCGGTGAGCGAGCGTACGACGGCCTCGGCGGTGAGCTTCGTACCGTCGTGGAAGGTGACGCCGTCACGTATCTCGAAGGTCCAAGTCTTGCCGCTCTGCTGCCACTTGGTGGCGAGCGCGGGTTCGGCGTCGCCGTCCGCGTCGAGCTTGATCAGCGTCTCGGCGGTGGACCAGCGGGACAGCTTGAACGCGTCGTCGGACAGCGGCGAGAGCCCGGAGCGCGGCGGCTGCATGTGCGCGACGCGTACCCGCTTCTCGCCGCCCTCGGCGGAGCTGTCCGAAGCGGCTCCCGAGAAGCAGCCGGTGAGCAGGGCGGAGGCGGCGGCGACCGCGGAGACGGGGAGAAGGCGGGCGGGCAGACGCACGGGACCCTCCGGTAAAGGGGTGGTCAAGGGGACGTATGCCTGACCGTAGCATGATGACAATCGTTTTCAGTACTACCGTCCGGTCCGGCCGGTAAGTCTCAGAGGCGGTGGGCCTTCAGCGTCATGTGCAGGAGGAGCCGGTCCTCGCCGTCGTCCAGGTCCAGGCCGGTGAGCTGTTCGACGCGGGAGAGGCGGTAGTAGAGGGTCTGGCGGTGGATGCCAAGGTGGGCTGCCGTGCGGCCCGCCTGCCCCGCGCAGTCGAGGAACGCCTCGGCGGTGCGGGCCAGTTCACGGTGGGCCGGGTCCAGCAGGGGGCGTACGACGGGGTCGTGGGCCGCCTCCGCGGGCAGCGCCGTCAGCAGGCGGTACGGGCCGATGGCGGCCCACTCGGCGATCGGCCCGAGCCCGGGTTCGGCCAGCGCCGCACCGGCCGCGGCCGCGGCCTCCTGCCAGGCGGCACCCAGCTCGGCGAGGCCACTGCGGGGCGCCGCGATTCCCGCCGCCGGGCTTTCCGAGGCCGTTCGCGGTCCCTCCGCCTCCCTCAGCAACCGAGCAGCCGCCGAAGTCGCCGGAGTCAGCACCGTCGACGAGCGCAGCCGCACCAGCAGCGCCAGGCTCTGGCCGGTGGTGCCCCACGGGACCGTGCACAGGGCCGTCGCACCCGGGATCGTACGGACCGAAGGCGCGTCGTCCGGGTCGGCGGACGGCCAAGGGGTCACGCAGACCACGGTGTGGAGGCCCTCGCCGCGTACGCCGAGTGCCGTACGGAGTTCCGCCACCGCCATGTCCCGTGGCCAGCCGCGCTCGGCGGTCAGGACGGCGCGCAGCTCACGGGTCAGGTCCGCGCCCGCCTGGGCCTCGTCCGCGAGGAGGTCGCCGATCCGGGCGGTCACCTCCATGGCCGCGTCGAGCTGCTCGCCGGTGGGGCCCGGATCGTCGGCGAGCAGCCACACGTAACCGAGGACGACCCCCCGATGACGTACCGGAAGGCAGACGCGCCCCCGGTACACCCCGGCCTCGGGCGTCGGCGGGATACGGACCGGACCGGTGGCCTGGGCGATGCCGAAGCCCTCGAACCAGGTGCGGACCGCCGCGGTGGAGCGGCGCGTGAGGATCGAGCGGGTCCGCACAGGGTCGAGGGCGGACTCGTCGATCTCGCTGTCGCTGTCGTAGGCGCCGAAGGCGATCAGCTCGAAGTCCCGGTTCTCCAGCGTCGCGGGGGCGCCGAGGAGCTCCGAGATCTCGTCGACCAGCTCCTGGTACTCGCCTTTCGCCTGCGTCACTCGGGCATTCTCCCGCATTTCTCACGCCCTTCATACAGATGTCTGAGATCCAGGGCACGGATGCGTGACGTCTGTCGATGGCCCACGATCGGAGGGATCCTTAAGTTTCACGGTGGTTCTCCGCGCCGTCGCCGCACCGTTCACCCGCGAACGTGCGGTTACGGCCCCCTGCTGGTCGCTGTTGTGGAGGTTGCCCCGTGTTGGGACCCGTGATTCTCGCCGCCTCGCGCAGCGACAGGATGCGCCGCCTGGTGTCGGCGGCCCCGGTGACGAAGCCGGTCGTCGAGCGGTTCATCGCCGGTGAGTCGGTCGACGACGTCGTACCGGTCGTCAAGCACCTCACCGACCGTGGTCTTGAGGTCAGCCTGGACGTGGTCGGCGAGGACATCACCACGCCCGGACAGTCCACGGCGGCGCGCGACGCGTACCTGCAACTGATCGACCACCTGGAAGGCCTCGGCCTGGGCGAGCGGGCCGAGATGTCGGTCAAGCTGACCCTCTTCGGCCAGGCGCTTCCCGGCGGTCATGAGCTGGCGCTCGCCAACGTCCGTCCCGTCGTCGAGGCCGCCGCCCGCATCGGCACCACCGTCACGCTGGACGCGGAGGACCACACCACCCTCGACTCGATGTTCGCCATCCACGAGGAGCTGCGGAAGGACTTCCCGCAGACCGGCTGCGTGATCCAGGCCTACCTGTACCGCACCGAGGCCGACGCCCGCCGTCTCGCCGCGAGCGGCAGCCGCGTGCGTATCGTGAAAGGGGCGTACAAGGAGCCCGCGTCGGTCGCGTACCAGGACAAGGCCGAGATCGACAAGGCGTACGTCCGCATCCTGAAGATCCTGATGGAGGGCGAGGGCTACCCGATGATCGGGTCCCACGACCCACGCCTCATCGCCATCACCCAGGAGCTGGCCCGGCGCGTGGGACGCAAGCTGGACGACTACGAGTTCCAGATGCTGTACGGCATCCGCGGCGAGGAGCAGACCCGGCTCGCCGCCGAGGGCCACCGCGTGCGCGTCTACACGGCGTACGGCACCGACTGGTACGGCTATTTCATGCGCCGCCTCGCGGAGAAGCCGGCCAACCTCCGCTTCTTCGCCCGCTCGATCCTCACCAAGGGCTGAGTCCGAACCACCGCTCACTAAGGAGTTACGGAAAACATGGACGCTGTGACCCAGGTCCCCACCCCCGTCAACGAGCCGGTGCACGGCTACGCCCCCGGCTCTCCCGAGCGCGCCCGCCTGGAGGCCAAGCTCAAGGAGCTGGCCGAGAACCCCGTCGACCTGCCCTGCACCATCGGCGGCGAGAAGCGGATGGGCGGCGGCGAGCCGTTCCAGGTCGTGCAGCCGCACAACCGCAAGGCCGTGCTCGGCACCTTCCGCAACGCCACGCAGCAGGACGCGCAGGACGCGATCGACGCGGCCCTGGCCGCCGCGCCCGCCTGGCGCGCGATGTCCTTCGACGACCGTGCCGCGATCATCCTGCGCGCCGCCGAGCTGCTGTCCACGACGTGGCGCGAGACGCTGGCGGCCTCCACGATGCTCGGTCAGTCGAAGACCGCTCAGCAGGCCGAGATCGACTGCCCCTGCGAGTTGATCGACTTCTGGCGCTTCAACGTCAAGTACGCCCGTGACCTGCTCGCCGAGCAGCCCGTGGCCAACTCGACCGGCGTGTGGAACCGCCTCGACCACCGCCCGCTGGAGGGCTTCGTCTACGCGATCACGCCGTTCAACTTCTCGGCGATCGCGGGCAACCTGCCGACCGCGCCCGCCCTCATGGGCAACGTCGTCGTATGGAAGCCGTCCCCGACGCAGACCCACGCCGCCGTCCTGCTCATGCAGCTCCTGGAGGAGGCAGGCCTGCCCAAGGGCGTCATCAACCTGGTGACCGGCGACGGTCTGGCCGTCTCCGAGGTCGCCCTGAACCACCGCGACCTCGCCGGCATCCACTTCACGGGCTCGACGAAGACCTTCCGTCACCTGTGGAAGACGGTCGGCGCGAACATCGACAAGTACCGCACGTATCCGCGCCTGGTCGGCGAGACGGGCGGCAAGGACTTCCTCGTCGCGCATCCCTCCGCGGACCACGCCGTGCTGAAGACCGCGCTGACCCGTGGCGCCTTCGAGTACCAGGGCCAGAAGTGCTCGGCGACCTCCCGCGCGTACATCCCGGCCTCCATCTGGAACGCCGGTTTCAAGGAGGAGTTCGCGGCCGAGGTCGACGGCATCAAGATGGGTGACGTCACCGATCTGTCGAACTTCATCGGCGCCGTCATCGACGAACGCGCCTTCGCGAAGAACAAGGCGGCGATCGACCGGGCCGCCGAGGACTCGAAGTGCACGATCGTCGCGGGCGGTACGTACGACGACTCGGAGGGCTACTTCGTCCGCCCGACCGTCGTCGAGTGCTCCGACCCGGCCAACGAGGTCTTCACGACGGAGTACTTCGGCCCGTTCCTCGCCGTGCACGTCTACGACGACGAGAAGTACGAGGAGATGCTGACCCAGATGGAGTCGGTGTCCGACTACGCGCTCACGGGCGCGGTCATCGCGAACGACCGCGCGGCGGCGGCGTACACGGCGGAGAAACTCCGCTACGCGGCCGGCAACTTCTACATCAACGACAAGTCCACCGGCGCCGTCGTCGGCCAGCAGCCCTTCGGCGGCGGCCGCAACTCCGGCACCAACGACAAGGCCGGCGCCCCCCAGAACCTCCAGCGCTGGACCCTCACCCGAGCCGTCAAGGAGACCCTGGTCCCGCCGACGGACTACACGTACCCGCACATGGGCTGATCCGGTCGTGCGGACCGTCGAAGTCCTCGACCGCCTCGGCCTGTTCACCGACGACCGCGCTCCAGCCGCCGACCGGTGGCTGGAGCGCGAACTCCACCGTTAGCCTCGGGTCTACAACGATGACAACGGGGTGGACCGCCCCACCGCAGGGAGGGGACGGGACCCGATGAGCCTTCGTCAGTACGAGTACGCCCTGGCCGTTGCCGAGCAGGGCTCGGTGACGGCGGCGGCGGAGCTGCTGCACGTCGCTCAACCGTCGGTGTCCCAGCAGATCCGCGGCCTGGAGCGGGAACTCGGCGTCAAACTGTTCGCCCGCACGCCGACCGGACTGGTGCCCACCGTGGTCGGCCGCGCGTTCCTGCGGGAGGCGGAGGTCGCGGTGAGCGCGTCGCGGCGGGCGAGGGCGACGGCGCGGGCCGGTGCCGATGAGCTGGTGGGCGAGCTGGTGGTCGCGGTGCAGATGGGCTTTGGCACGCGGCAGCTGCCGGGCTCGCTGGGCACGCTGCGCCGCCGCTTCCCGCGGCTGGAGGTCACCGTCTTCGAGGAGCCGAGCTCCGCCGAGCTGGAGCGGCTGTGTCGCCGGGGTGTGGTGGACCTCGCCCTGATGGCGGCATGCGAGCGGAGCCCGGCCAACGCCCACCACCTCGGCGACGAGGAGTTCGTCGTGGTGCTGGGCGCCGGGCACCGGAAACTCGCCGCGGACCGGGTCGAGCTGCGCGAACTGGAAGGAGAGCCGTGGGTGAGGTTCGACCGCGACAGCGCGCTCGACGGCGTGCTGCTGAGCGTGCTGCGGGACAACGAGCTGACCCCGACCACGGCCGCCCGCGTGTCCCAGACGGCGACGGCCGTGCGCTGGGCCGCCCACGGGCTGGGGGTCACGCTCGTCCCGGCCTCCGCGGTGCCCCACGGTCACGAGCACCTCGTTCGCCCGGTGTTCCCGGTCGTGTCCCAGCCCGTCATCGCCGTGGTCCGGCAGGGCGCGGGCCCGGCGGAGACGGCCCTGCTCGAACTCCTGCGTAAAGAGACCTGGTCCGAGTCCGCTTTCTTCTCACCGGTGTCCTGACGGCCGGGAAGGAGACGGGCGCCGCTGAATTCTTTTTGTCGAAACTGGCTTTCCGGAATTCCGTCGGCGTCAACCCATAGGGAATTCACCGCCGTCCACGATGAGATTCCTCCCGGTCAGCCAGCTCGCCCGCTCGGACACGAGGAACAGCACCGCGTGGGCGATGTCGTCGGGCTGACCATCGCGCCCCAGCGGCGGGGTGTCGTCGGCATTGGTCTCTGCCGGTGCCGCGCCCATGCGCGCGGACACCTCCGCCCACTGCTCCCGCGTTTGTTCGCCGCCGGGGGTGGCGGTTCTGCCGGGAGACACGGTGTTGACCCGGATTCCGAGCGGGGCCAGCTCCAGGGCCAGTCCCCGGCTGTAGTTCTCCAGCGCCGCCTTCGCCGTGGTGTAGTGCAGAAACGGTCCTACCGGGGTGAGAACCGCGGACGAGGAGACGTGCACGATCATCCCCGAACGCCGTTCCCGCATCCCCGGTACCAGCAGCGAGTCCAGCCGCACCGACGCCAGGAAGTTCAGGTCCAGCGCGTCCTGCCACTCCTCGTCGGGGATGGCCGAGCTGCCCTCGTGCGGTCGTGCCCCACCCGCGTTGTGGACCAGGACGTCCACCCCGCCGAGCACCTCCTGCGCGGCAGCGGCGAGCGCCTCCGCACCAGCCCGTGTCCGCACGTCGGCCTCCACGAAGGTGGCCCCTCCGGCACCGTGCTCGTCGCCGACCTGGCGGTCGTGAGCACCTCGGCGCCCGCGTCCAGGAGTTGGCGCACGACGGCCGCTCCTATTCCGCGAGAACCACCCGTGACCAGGGCCCGCTTTCCCTTGAGTTCTCGCGTTCCCGATCCGTTCTCGATCGTGGTCATGCCACTGGTCCTCTCGATCGCGTAATGGTCCGCCCGACGGAAAAGGTTCGACGTGCGCAGAGCGCGAATCTTCGGAGAAATCGCGGTGAGCACCTCGTCGAGCTGTTTCACGGTACGTACGGAAAAGAACGAGAGGCAAAGACGAAATGTCAGCACCTGCTATAGGGAATTCCTATGGCATCCCGGCCCTCGACCGGAACCAGCGCGCGGATGCCGTCGACGAACTCCTGCGGGTGCGGGTATGGCCGGCCTCCGGCCGCCACCTACGGACCGCGAGACGGGCGGTTGCCCGCCTCGCGGTGCTGAACGTCGTGCAATCGTCAGCGGTCGCAGCTCGTACGGCTCGCGTACCAGCGGCAGGCGAGGGCTGCGAAGCCGCCGTCCGCCACGACCGGGACGGTGAGGGTCTCGCCGCCGTGGACGACGTGCGGCTCCCGGACCAGACCCGACGGGCCGTCGGTCACTGTCTCCACGAGCCATTTGCCCGCGCCGAGACGCATGGGTACGTCCACACTCTGGGCCGCGCCCGCGAACGTACCGCCGATGAACCAGCGGCCGTCCGGCGCTTTCCGCGCCAGCACCGCGGAGCGGCCCGGGTCGCCGGTGAGCAGGCGGGTCTCCTCCCAGCCGGTGGGAAGCTGCTCCAGGTAACGGCGGGCCTCGGGGCGGGCGTCGTACGACTCCGGAGTGCCGGCGAGGTTCTGGATGCCGGACTCGTAGAGCACGCTCAGGCCCAACTCACCCGCGTCCGACTGGACGTTGGGGCGGTACGGGCGGTGGAAGGCGCCCGGGGTGAAGTCCATGGAGCCGATGACGTTGCGGGTGAAGGGCAGCGCGGCCAGCTGTGCCGCCGTGTTGTTGCGCTTCTCCTCGCCGCCGACGCCCTCCAGCGTCATGACGTGCGGCCAGGTGCGCTGCATGCCCTTGGGGATCGTGGAGCCATGGAAGTTGACCATGAGGCGATGCTTGGCGGTGTCCTCGAGTGCGTCGTCGTACCAGCGCATCCGCTCCTGCGACTCCGAGTCCATGAAGTCGATCTTCACGCCCTTGACGCCCCAACGCTCCAGCGTGGACAGCCACTTCTCCCGCTCGACGGGGTCGATGAGCAGGGTGTAGTGCAGCCAGACGTGGATGCCGACGCCTTTCGCCGCCGCGTACCGCACGAGTTCCGGCATCCAGCTGTTCGTCTGCCAGTCAGGGTCGATGACGTCCCACTCGCCGGGCTTGTAGTACCAGCCCGCGTCGACGACTTCGTAGGGCCAGTCGCGCTCGGCCGCGTAGTCGACGTACTTCTTCTGGGCCTCCAGGCTCTGGCCCGCATCCTTGCCGCCCGCGAGCCAGGTCCACAGGGCCGGGCCCGGCTTGACCCACGAGGTGTCGCGGATACGGGACTTGGGCGCGAGGTCGTCCGTGAACGTCGACTCGGTGACGGTCGCCAGGTCGCCGGTGATCACCGCGCGCCAGGGCGTGGTGAGCGGGCCGTCCGTCTGGACCGGCTCGTTGTTCCACAGACTCACGCCGTACGTCGGAGAGTTGGCCGCGTGGGTGAGCTGGGCGCCCGCGTAGGTGCCGGTCAGGTCCGACTCGGCGATCAGGGCGTAGCCGCCGTCCGTCTTGAAGAGGGCCTGCATCGAGTACGTGCCCTCAGGCGCGGCGGCTGCCGACTCGTAGCGGATGAAGGGGAGTTCGTTGTCCGCGCGGTAGCGGTTGATGACGGCTTCGGTGGTGGCGGGGAAGGTGAACGCGGAGGCCTCGCGTACGACGTCGCCGTGGTCGCCGGGCAGGACGTAGCGGTAGGCGACGCCGTCCGGGGCGACACGCGTGAGCAGGTCGAGCCGGGCGCCGTCGGCCGTACGGAAGCGGAAGCGGGACTCGGTCATCCGGGCAACGCGCTTGTGGGACTTGCCGGTTGGGACGGTATAGCGCTCGGTGATCGTGCGGTCGCTGCGGCCGGTGAAGGTCAAGTCTTTGGAGAAGTCGGCCTGTTCGGTGACGAGGCCGATGGGTGACGGTTCGAGGACCGTACGGTCGGCGCGTCTCACGGTGAGCGTCGGCCGGCCGTCGTCGAGAGCCACCACGGCCGTGGGGGAGGCGCCCGGGCCGCGCACCTCCCAGGATGCGGGGGCCGCGGGCGCCTCGGCGCGAGCGGGAAGCGCCGTCGTGGCCGTGGCGAGCAGTGCGGAGCAGAGCGTCAACACGATGGTGCGGGCCCGGGGTTGGACCGCCATGTGGAACCCCTCCTGTCACAGACATCGGATGACTGTGAGGGTGAAGGGGCTCTTGAGGGGTGTCAAGGAATCTGACAGCATCAGACATCGGATTGCTGATGAGCAGTTCAGTACAGAGAGCGGACCTGCAGGGGAACTAGAGGCAGGAGAGGGCCAGGAAGGAAGACGTCAGTCCGGGAGCGCAAGGACGAGCTCCCGAAGCGAGCCGTCCGCACCCCGCCGTCCGCACCCACCGCCCCCGCGATACTGACGCGATGACCCTCCGACTGCGTACCGCTCACACGGCCGATCTCGCCCCCGCAGAGCTCCGCGCCGTCCGCACCCTCCTGGACGACGCCTTCGAGGGCGACTTCAGCGAGGAGGACTGGGATCACACGCTCGGCGGCGTCCACGCCCTCGTGCACGACGACACCGGTCTCGCCGCGCACGGCGCGGTCGTCCAGCGCCGCGTGCTGCATCACGGCCGCTCCCTGCGCACCGGTTACGTGGAAGGCGTCGCGGTTCGCGCGGACGTCCGGCGCCGAGGGCTCGGCGGCCGGGTGATGGGCGCCCTGGAAGGGGTCATCGACCGCGCGTACGCACTCGGCGCGCTCTCCGCCACGTACGAGGGCGAGGGTCTGTACGCCGCTCGTGGCTGGCAGCCGTGGCCGGGACGGATCCACGCCTTCAGCCCGGACGGCCCGGACGGCATCGTGCACCTCCCGGACGAGGAGGTCTGGCTCTTCGTCCGCCCCGCCTCCGGCGGCTCGCTCGATCCCGCGTACGAACTCGTCTTCGACTGGCGCGACGGCGACGTGCTCTGACGGGATCGGTCATCGTCGCAGGTCAGAGCCCTGTGACCCATTCCACCGTCTCAGATAGTAGGAAGCCCAAGTAATTGTGGAGACAGACGCCCGGTCCTCGCTTAACTTTGTAGAAGCCGAACGTCTCGCTCGATCAAGCGAATGGCGGTCGTGAGCCGGAGCCCTAGGCAGGCAACCCCTGCGGCCCGCTCGCCCGCCCACCCGGCGTCTCGCACCCCCTTCCGCACTCCGTGCCGCCATAAGGAGTCGATTTCCCATGGCCGAGACGACCGCCCGCCGAGTCCGTCACGTCTCCCGTACGAGCGAGTCCGACCGTAAGAACGCCGCCGCCGCGCTCCAGCGCGCCCTGGACCGCAGGGACAACGGCGGCGCGACGGGCCACTGAGCCCACGAGCCTTCGATGGGCAACTGAGCCCCCACATTCCGGGAGCCGCCCGTAAGTGGTGCGGCGCGGGCCTCAACTCCCGCGCCGCACCTCGAAGTAGTCGATGCGCCCGCCGTTCTGCGCGAGCGCCGACACCTTGAGCTTCGCGGCCGGGCCGGTCTCCGCCTCGATCGCGAGGAACGAGAAGCCGGTGTAGCGGACCCGGGACCACTCCACGGTCTCCGGGCGCTCCGACTTCCCCTTGGTCCAGTGGAAGCTGTCGACCGACTCCCGGTCGTTCACCTTGCCCTCGTAACTGTCCTTCACCCCGTCCGGAAAGCCGTACAGCTCCTTGCCGGCGCCGCCCGCGGTGACGTACACGGTCCCGTCGCGCGTCGGATCCGTCGACGCGCCCACGGGCACGCGTTTGCCGACCTCGCCGCCCTTGATCGCGTCGGTCCGTTCGTAGACGTGGTTGTGCCCGTTGATGACCAGGTCCACCTGGTGCTTGGTGAACAGCGGCAGCCAGGCGTCGCGCAGGCCGCCGTCCGAGGCGTGCGTCGACGTCGAGTACATGCAGTGGTGGAAGAACACCACAATGAAATCAACGGACTTGCGCAGCTCCCCGAGCCGCTTGTCCAGCCACTCGCTCTGCTTCCCGTCCGAGTAGCCGAGGTTGGCGGGGATCTCGTACGAGACGTCGTTCGCGTCGAGTGCGACGATGCCGACATTGCCGTACGTGAACGAGTAGACGCCCGGCGATTTCTTCGGGTCGAAACCGTTGTCCGGGAGTGACCAGCGGGCCGCCTGGCCGCCATAGCCGTCGGGGGAGTACCAGGCCTCCATGTCGTGGTTGCCGGTCGTCACCATCCAGGGCACGGACTTCGCGACCGACTCGGTCTGCGCGAGGAACTGGTCCCAGACCCGGGCGTCGTACGTGTCCGAGTCCTTGCCGTGGCCCGTCGTGTCCGCGTAGCAGATATCGCCCGCGTGGAGGTGGAAGGACGGGTTCTGGCCGAGGATCACCTGATCGTTGGCGAGCGCGTCGTAGCTGACGCCCTGGTCGCCGAAGGCCGTGAACACGAACTGGTCGGGGCGCGCGGGCGCCGTACGGAACGAGCCGACCGTCGACAGGCGTTCGGCCGACGTCGGGTCGAAGCCCTCGTGGCCGACTCCGTAGTAGTACGTCGTGCCGGGCTTGAGGTCGTCGAGGGCGGCGTGCAGGTAGTACTGCTCGACTGCGGGCAGCTTCTTCGACAGGGACGGGGTGCGCAGGTCCCGGACCTCGGCGTCGATCCTGCGGCTCAGGTCCCAGGGCTTCGAACCCACCCGTACATAGGGCTTCTTGACGGCGAAGGGCACCTGCCAGGAGATCCGCATCTGCGTCTTCGGGTCGGCGCCGAAGGCGAGGTGGCGGCCGAAGGGCGCGACCACGGAGCCGGGGACGCGACCGGTCGCGGGATGCGTCACCGGTGAGGACGTCGTCCGCGCGGGGCTCGCCGAGTCCTCGTCCGTACAGCCGGCCAGCAGTCCCGCGCCCGCGAAGGCGCCCGCGGTCACCAGCGCCCGCCGCGACAGTCTCGCCCGCAGGTACTCGTGCTGCTCCGCCATGCTCATACGGCGGGCGAGCTGCTCGGGGATGCCGACATTCGGGACGGGGCGCTCGGGGGGTGACCCGCTGGGTGGAACAGTCATGGTGGGAAAACTTCCCAGCGAGCCCCAACACAGGCCTGACTTCTGCGTGAACGGAGACCGACGGGCCGACTCGGCGTCACCCGATGGACCGTAAACGGGTCGTAGACGGGTCGCACATACGTGTCCGTATCGCGGACACCCCGTGTCATCCCCTGGGACGGAGGAGTAGGGTGCCGACATGTCTCGCAGCCTCAATCTCGCAGTGATCCCCGGTGACGGCATCGGCCAGGAGGTCGTGGTCCAGGGGCTGAAGGTGCTCTCCGCCGTCCTTCCGCAGGATGTGAAGCTGGAGACCAAGGAGTACGACTTCGGCGCCACGCGTTACCACGCCACCGGTGAGACCCTCACCGACGCCGACCTCGACGCCCTCAAGAAGCACGACGCGATCCTGCTCGGCGCGATCGGCGACCCGAGCGTTCCGTCCGGCGTCCTGGAGCGCGGCTTCCTGCTGAAGCTCCGCTTCGCCTTCGACCACCACGTCAACCTGCGTCCGTCGAAGCTCCTTCCGGGTGTCGCCACTCCGCTGGCAGGGCAGCCCGCGATCGACTTCGTCGTGGTCCGCGAGGGCACCGAGGGCCCGTACACCGGCAACGGCGGCACGATCCGCAAGGGCACGCCGCACGAGGTCGCCACCGAGGTCTCCGTCAACACGGCCTTCGGTGTCGAGCGCGTCGTCCGGGACGCCTTCGCCCGCGCCCAGGCCCGCCCGCGCAAGAAGCTCGCGCTGATCCACAAGAACAACGTGCTGACCTTCGCGGGTCACCTGTGGACCAACATCTTCAACAAGGTGGCCGAGGAGTTCCCCGAGGTCACCACCGAGTACATGCACGTGGACGCGGCGACGATCTACCTCGTCACGCAGCCCGAGCGCTTCGACGTGATCGTCACCGACAACCTCTTCGGCGACATCATCACCGACCTCGCCGCGGCCGTCTCCGGCGGCATCGGCGTCGCCGCGAGCGGGAACATCAACCCGTCCGGCGAGTTCCCGTCGATGTTCGAGCCCGTGCACGGCTCGGCGCCCGACATCGCAGGCCAGGGCAAGGCCGACCCCTCCGCCACCGTCCTGTCCGTCGCCCTCCTGCTGCGTCACCTCGGCTACGAGACCGAGGCCGCCCGTATCGAGGACGCCGTCTCCGCCGACCTCGCGGAGCGCGGCACCACGACCCGTACGACCGACGAGATCGGCGACGCGCTCGCCGCCCGAGTATCCGGCTGACCCGCCGGATCTGCTCAAGCCGCCGGGTCGCTTCCGCACCCGGCGGCTTTTCCTATGCTTCGCCGGGTGCCACCATCATCCCCTGGGCCGCATTCACACCCATATCCTCCACGGCTCCGCTCGCGAGATAATCGAACGCGGAGCCGCGGATCAAGGGAATGCTCGGACGTCCTAACACTGGCCATCGGCCAGTAGGGGCGTGAGCGCGGCCCGTCACAACAACCGGTGAAGGACAACCACTCATGACGACGCCCACGATCGAGCTCAAGCCCTCGGCCTCGCCACTCTCCGACGCGGAACGCGAGGCGATCCTGGCCAACCCCGGGTTCGGCCGCCACTTCACCGACCACATGGTGACCATCCGGTGGACCGAGGGCCGCGGCTGGCACGACGGGCAGCTCACGCCGTACGGGCCGCTCTCCCTCGACCCCGCGACCAACGTCCTGCACTACGCGCAGGAGATCTTCGAGGGACTGAAGGCCTACCGGCAGCCGGACGGCTCGGTCGCCACCTTCCGTCCCGACGCCAACGCCCGCCGCTTCCAGGCCTCCGCCCGTCGCCTCGCCATGCCGGAGCTGCCCGTCGAGACGTTCATCGAGGCCTGTGACCTGCTCGTCCAGCAGGACAAGGCATGGGTGCCGGCGCACGGCGGCGAGGAGTCGCTCTATCTGCGCCCGTTCATGATCGCGACCGAGGTCGGTCTGGGCGTGAAGCCCGCGAACGAGTACCTGTTCATGGTCATCGCCTCCCCGGCCGGCGCGTACTTCCCGGGCGGCGTGAAGCCCGTCTCGATCTGGCTCTCCGATGACCGCGTGCGCGCCGTCCCCGGCGGCATGGGCGACGCCAAGACCGGCGGCAACTACGCCGCGTCCCTGCTCGCCCAGGCCGAGGCCGCCGCGAAGGGCTGCGACCAGGTCTGCTACCTCGACGCCGTCGAGCACAAGTGGGTCGAGGAACTGGGCGGCATGAACCTGTACTTCGTGTACGGCAACAAGATCGTCACCCCGACTCTGACGGGCTCCATCCTGGAGGGCATCACCCGCGACTCGCTCCTCTCGGTCGCCGCTGACCTCGGTTACGAGTCCGAGGAGGCCCGCGTCTCCGTCGACCAGTGGCGCGACGACACCGCGAACGGCAGCCTCACCGAGGTCTTCGCCTGCGGCACCGCCGCCGTCATCACCCCCGTCGGCACGGTCAAGTGCCACGCGGGCGAGTGGCAGCAGAGCGGCGGACAGCCCGGCGAAGTCACGCTGAAACTGCGCGAGGCGCTGCTCGACATCCAGCGCGGGGTGAGCGAGGACAAGCACGGCTGGATGCACAACCTCGGCTGACGGCCTTTATCCGACGCCTTGTTGGTCCCCGCTCTCCTCAACTGGAGGGCGGGGACCGGCCGTTCACCATCCCCGTGACGCGCACGGACGCCTGACGCCCCGTCCAGGTTGTACGCAATACGGCCGATTGACCCCTTACTCGTGGTGCGTTTGTATCGTCTTGAGCCCACGGCGCGGGGCCGGGGGAGCAGCGTCCTACAGGGGAAACCGGGGGAACACATGACCAGGGCCAAGCGAGCGACGTCCGTCGCCGCACTCGTCATCAGCACGCTCGCACTGACGGCGACCGCCACGGCGACGGCGGCACCGGCACCGCTCATCGAGCGAGTCACCGTGTCGGCCACCGGCGAGCAAGGGTCGAGCAACTCGTCCGGGCCGTATCTGAGTGCCAACGGCCGCTACACCGCGTTCGGATCCGATGCGCCGAACCTGGTGCCGGGCGACACGAACGACGCCGGGGACGCATTCGTGCGCGATCTGCGCACGGGCCGGCTGGAACGCGTCAGCGTCGCGACGGACGGCACCCAGGCCGACCGGGGTACCAAGCCCGCGGCCATCAGCGCCAACGGCAGGTACGTGGTTCTCGTCTCGACGGCCACGAACCTCGCCGACTGGACCGAGCCGTCGGTGGACTGGGCCCAGGACGTGTACGTCCACGACCGCGCCACAGGTCGTACGGAACTGGTCAGCAGGACGCCGAACGGCGTGTCCTCCTACGCACAGGGAGTCGCGGCGATCTCCGACGACGGACGCCACGTGGCCTTCACCGCCCGGCCCAGCCAGATGGAGACCGGCGACCCGCTCATCTATCCCGCCGTCTACGTCACCGACCGCCGCACCGGCACCATCGAGCGGATCACCAACCGCGCCCACCCGGGCCGAGGCTCGTACCACCTCGACATGAGCGCCGACGGCCGCTACGTGGCGTACACACAGAACGACGTGCGCGGCGGTACGGGCCTGCTGATGGTGCACGATCGCCGCACCGGCACCGAGGAGCAGGCCAACGTCACCCCGGACGGGTCCCCGGCCGCGCGGCTCGCCATCGACCCCTCGCTCTCGGCGGACGGCCGGACCATCGCCTTCGACTACACGGGTGACGACCTGGTGGCCGGCGGCGCCGCGAACACGCACGCCTACGTGCGCGACCTGAGGACGGGCACGACCCGGGGTGTCGTCCATGACGGCGACGGTGGCTCGGGCCTCTTCGGGTCCCAGCTCAGCGACGACGGCCGGTACGTCGCCTACACGTTCGTGGCACCGCTGGGAGAGGAGAACGCGTACGTACAGGATCTGCGCACCGGGGCGTCCCGGCTCGCCAGCGAGTCCGTCACGGGCGGCCCCGTCACGGACGAGGACGTCTACGTCACGTCGTTCGGCGGCGGTGGCCGACTCCTCGGACTCGGGAGCGGCTCCGCGCAGCTGGTCCCGGGCGACACGAACGGGGTGAGCGACGGCTTCGTCCGCCGCCTGCGCTGAGTGACGTGACGTTCGCATACTGAGACACCCGTGAGCACGGGGGCGGTCTGTGCCAGACTGCCCCCGTGCTCTCGTTCGCCACGATTATTGGCAGCAGGCGCGCCGGTCCGCAGTGACCGCCCCGTACGACCACGTACGGGCGGACACCGTCGTCCTCGACCCGCGCGCAGACCTCTCGCACCCGCGAGGGGTTTTTCTGTTTCCCGGCCCAACCACAGCCGGGGCCGGAGCGTGAGGGATCATGAGGACGGTGGAGCCGGTCATTCCGGTAGACCGCATCCCATACAGGAGCCAGTAGAGATGACAGACGCAACCGACGAGAATTACGGCCCTTCCCACGTCGACGACGACTTCCACGTCTTCGACACGACGCTGCGCGACGGTGCGCAGCGCGAGGGCATCAACCTCACCGTCGCGGACAAGCTGGCCATCGCACGGCACCTGGACGACTTCGGCGTGGGCTTCATCGAGGGCGGCTGGCCCGGCGCCAACCCGCGCGACACCGAGTTCTTCGCCCGCGCCCAGCAGGAGATCCACTTCAAGCACGCCCAGCTCGTCGCCTTCGGCGCCACGCGCCGCCCGGGTGCCAAGGCGGCCGAGGACGCCCAGGTCAACGCGCTCCTCGAGTCCGGCGCTCCCGTCATCTGCCTGGTCGCCAAGTCCCATGACCGGCATGTCGAGCTGGCCCTGCGTACGACGCTCGACGAGAACCTGGAGATGGTCCGCGACACGGTGTCGTATATCCGCTCTCAGGGCCGCCGGGTGTTCGTCGACTGCGAGCACTTCTTCGACGGCTACCGGGCGAACCCCGAGTACGCGAAGGCGGTCGTACGGGCGGCCTCGGAAGCGGGCGCCGACGTGGTCGTGCTCTGCGACACCAACGGCGGCATGCTGCCGGCCCAGGTCCAGGCCGTGGTCGCCACGGTCCTGGCCGACACGGGTGCCCGGCTCGGCATCCACGCCCAGGACGACACGGGGTGCGCGGTCGCCAACACCCTGGCCGCGGTGGACGCGGGCGCGACACACGTCCAGTGCACGGCGAACGGGTACGGGGAGCGGGTCGGCAACTCGAACCTGTTCCCGGTGGTGGCGGCGCTGGAGCTGAAGTACGGCAAGAAGGTCCTCCCGGAGGGCGCGCTGTCCGAGATGACGCGGATCTCGCACGCCATCGCCGAGGTCGTGAACCTCACGCCGTCCACGCATGAGCCGTACGTAGGGGTCTCGGCCTTCGCGCACAAGGCGGGCCTGCACGCCTCCGCCATCAAGGTCGACCCGGACCTGTACCAGCACATCGATCCCGAGCAGGTCGGCAACACCATGCGGATGCTGGTCTCCGACATGGCGGGCCGGGCGTCGATCGAGCTGAAGGGGAAAGAGCTGGGCGTCGACCTCGGTGACGACCGTGAGCTGGTCGGCCGGGTCGTGGAGCGGGTCAAGGAGCGCGAGCTCAAGGGCTACACGTACGAGGCCGCCGACGCCTCCTTCGAACTCCTGCTCCGGGCGGAGGTGGAGGGCAAGGTCCGTAAGTACTTCGAGGTGGAGTCCTGGCGGGCGATCGTCGAGGACCGCCCCGACGGCAGCCACGCCAACGAGGCCACGGTCAAGCTCTTCGCCAAGGGCGAGCGCATCGTCGCCACGGCGGAGGGGAACGGCCCGGTGAACGCGCTGGACCGAGCCCTGCGCGTGGCCATGGAGAAGATCTACCCCCAGCTGGCCAAGCTGGACCTGGTCGACTACAAGGTCCGCATCCTGGAGGGCAAGCACGGTACTTCCTCCACGACGCGGGTCCTCATCTCCACGTCGGACGGCGCGGGGGAGTGGTCGACGGTGGGCGTGGCGGACAACGTGATCGCCGCGTCGTGGCAGGCCCTGGAGGACGCGTACACGTACGGCCTGCTGCGGGCGGGGGTCGAGCCCGCGGAGTGAGGGGGCGCGTGTGCGGGTGGGCGAGTGAGCCCGCTCGGTGAGGGCGGTACGGGCAGGCGATGGCGAAGCTGACGGCGGCCTACCGGGCGGCGTGACACCGGGTGGGCGTGCATGCGCCCGGCGTGCACGCCCCCCTCACTTTGCGCCGCACAGGAGTAACTTCGAAGGTATGAAGGCCGCACTGAACCGTGGACTCTCCGTACTCCTGATCGCGTTCGCGGCCTTGGCGGTGCTGTCCGTCGGGGCCACGCGCGCCCATGCCGCCACGGATGTCTCGACGGTCGCGGAGGCTCTGGAGGAGAGCCCCGTGTACGTCGACCCGTCCATGTCCGAGCAGCTGCCGAAATCCGACGCCGAAGCCCTGGCCAAGGAGATCGAGGACGCCGACAAGCCGGTCTTCGTCGCGGTGCTCCCGGCCGACTTCCCGAAGGAGAACCTCTTCCAGAACCTGCGCACGGCGACCGGCGTCACGGGCCTGTACGCGATCCGGCTCGGTGACCAGTTCGACGCGAAGGCCGACGCGGCAGTCCTGCCGGACAACGGTGTGCGGAACCTCGTCACCAGCGTCCAGGGCGAGGACATCCGGACCCAGCTCGACAACTTCACGGACCGCGCCCTCGCCAACGTCGGCGGCTCCGCCCCCAGCAGCTGGACCGACGGCGGCGACAGCGACCCGACCGGCGTACTGATCGGAACGGGCGTCGTGCTCGCGGCCGGTGGCGCGGGCGCCTACACGCTCGTACGCCGCAACCGCCGCAAGCAGGAAGAGGAGCGGCAGGCCGCGCTCGAGAAGCTCCGCGTGGTCGTCGACGAGGACATCACCGCCTTCGGCGAGGAGCTCGACCGGCTCGACTTCCACCCCGCCGAGAAGGGCGCGGACGACGCGATGCGCGCCGACTACGAGCGCGCCCTGGACGCGTACGACAAGGCGAAGTCGTTCATGGCCGCGGCGCAGCGCCCCGAGGAGGTGCGCGCGGTCACCCAGGCCCTGGAGGACGGCCGCTTCTCGCTCGCCCTGCTCGCCGCGCGTCGCGAGGGCCGTCCGCCGCCCGCGCGCCGCGCCCCCTGCTTCTTCGACCCGCGCCACGGCCCCTCGGTCGCCGACGCGACGTGGACACCCGACGGCGGCACACCCCGCGAGGTGCCGGTCTGCGCCGCCGACCGCACCCGCCTGGCCGACGGCCTCGACCCCGCCGTCCGCGAGGTCGACACCGACTCCGGCCGCCGCCCGTACTGGGAGGCGGGCCCGGCCTACGGCCCCTGGGCCGGCGGCTACTTCGGCGGCGGCATCCTCCCCGGCCTCCTCGTGGGCACGTTGCTCGGCCAGATGATGGCCGCCCCGGCGTACGCGGCCACCTACGGCTCCGGCTACGGCGACTTCGGAGGCGGCGGTTACGAGGGCGGCGACGTCTCCGGCGCGGACTTCTCCTCCAGTGACTTCGGAGGGGGCTTCGGCGACGGCGGCTTCGGCGGGGGTGACTTCGGGGGCGGCTTCTGAGGCACCTCGTAAGGGGTGCGGAGCACGGGAACGGGTCCGGCGCGGAGAGCGCCGGACCCGCGTGCGTTCGTACCAGGTGTGCGTCGTACGAGGCGTACGTCGTACCGGGCGCACGTCTCGTATCAGGCGTACGTCAGAGAGAAGCCGCCGCCGAAGCGATCGCCGAGGCGAAGGTGGAGACCTCGGTGTAGACGCCCGGAGCCTCCGGCTGGGCGCAGCCGTCGCCCCAGCTGACTATGCCGACCTGGATCCATTCACCGGCGTTGTCCTTGCGGAACATCGGTCCGCCCGAGTCACCCTGGCAGGTGTCGACGCCGCCCTCCTCGAAGCCGGCGCAGATCTCCTCGCCCGCCACGAGGTCACTGTAGAAACCGCCGTAGCCCTCACATGTGGCGTCGTCGATGAACGGCACGGTCGCCTTGAGCATGTAGCGCTGCTGAGCCCCGCCCTCAACGGCCGCACCCCAGCCGGCGACGGTGAAGTCACCGGTGTTGTACTGGCTGTTGGTGGCGATCTTCAGCGTCGGCAGGTTGATGGGCTGGGCCAGCTTGATGAGCGCCCAGTCCTTGCCGGTGCCGTTGTAGCCGGGGGCCTGGAGGACCTTGGTGGAGCGGACCTGGACCCGGCCGCTCGTGCTCTGCAGGTCCACGACTCCGGCGGTGGCCGTGATGCTGGTGTTGTTGCCCGAGCCGCTCACGCAGTGGGCGGCGGTGAGCACGATCTGCTGGGTGTAGAGCGCACCGCCACAGCCCATGGAGAGCCGCACCATGAACGGGAACTCGCCCTGGGCGGCGCGGGTTCCGCCCACGACGGGCGGGGTGGCGGCCGTAGCGCTGACGGGCTGAAGGCTGACGATCGCGAGGGCGGCGGCGCCCATGACCGCGCATCTCTTGAGCGCCTTGAGGAGCTTCTTCAACGTGATGCCTTCCGTGGGGGGTTGGGCATTGATGTTGGGGGATTGATGCCAGAAATTTATGTCAGGCACATGCCAAAGGAGTAACAGACGATCGCGCCCTCAACGGCATGAGCTGGTGATTTCTGTTGGAGGATTATGAGAACGCCGCCCACGCCACCACAAGGCACGAATTCCGGCCACGGGTGTCCGATTCCCGGGCAGCGGCGCTCCCTCCGTCCGCTCAACTATCGCCGGGCCCACCGCTCATGAAGGCGGCCCAGGACGCGGGGTGAGCGTGGCAAGTTCGCCCAGGACTCGGGCCGCCGGCGCCGGGTCGACCAGCCACTTCAGGTGGCTGCCAGCGAGAGTGCGGACGTCGTACGGGTTGTCCGGCGTCAGCTCGTTGCCCTCGCGGATCAGCCGGTCCTGCATGGCGAGCGGCATGCTCGCGTCGTCGGCCAGGCGGACGAAGCTCTTCGGGACGCGCCCCCAGGTCGCGGCCTGCGCCCGGTCGGTGGAGGTGCCGACGTCCAGGTTCTCATCAGGCTGGAAGGTGTTCAGGAAGGTCAGGAACTCCTCTTCGGTGCCGTCGGCGAGGAAGGCCGCCTTGAGCGCCGCAAGGGCGTCCGGATCCGCAGTGCGGAAGTTGACCCGGAGCAGGCCGAGTTCGGCAGGGTTCCCGGCCATCGCCGAAGCCAGGGAAGCGGCGTCGACCGTGGCCATCTCCGGCTCGGCGTAGTAGTCGCCGACGTCGAGAGCGACCGGGCACCAGGCCGCGACATAGACGATGCGGTCGATCAGGTCCGGCCGCGCGTTGGCGGCGGCCGTGGCCGTGGCGCCGCCTCGGCTGTGGGCGACAAGGATCACGGGGCCATTCCGCTTGGCCCGTTCCAGGATCCCGATCAGGTGCGCGGCGTTGTCGGCGAGTGTGACACCCTTGATCGAACCGGGCGCGGTGGCGAGCCCATCCAGATCCTGCGGCGCCTGATAGGCGCGGGTGAAGGTCGCCCCGAAGCCGTGGCCGGGCAGGTCGACGGCGACCGAACGGTGTCCCAGGAGGCCGAGTTCGGCCTGGAGCGGTGCCAAGGAGAAGGAGTTCGCGAAGGCTCCGTGAACCAGTACGAACGTCGGTTGCATCTGTCTACTCACTTTCTGGCCTCTGCGGCGCACCGTCTCCGCCGCAGCAACGTCTTGGTGCGTGGTAAACGCTTCTGGGGGTCCGGGGGCGAAGCCCCCCACGCGGCGGAGCCGCAAATTGATACAGCCGGGAAGGGGCGGGCCTGGGGAAGGAAACCCCCGCACAAGCGACCCGCTTCAGTCGGCACCCGGCAGAGCCAGCCACTCCTTCCACGACAGAGCCCGCCCGATGAACCGCGGCCGTTCAAAGGGCCACGCCTCCCCGATCCACCGAGGCACGAACGCGTCGAACTCCCGCTCCAGCTCGGTCCCGACGGCGTCGTCCACCACCCACCACGAGACCTCGACATCGGCGCCCGCCTTTTCCGGCGGATCGATGTAGACACACCCGTACTCGGTGGTGCCCGCCGCGTCGAACAGCACGTAATTGAACGACTCATGCGCAGCGATCTCAGCCGCGTGCCGCTCAAGATCCGCCTTGTTCGCCTCATATGTGATGGTGTCAGCAGGCCATCCCCAGGCCTCCCCGAAGATGCTCCACAACCGCTCCCGCGATCCCATCACGGCGGGATAGTCGATCGGGGCGTCGGCTCCAGAGATCGGCCGGAGGTACTGCCCACCGGGCAACTCGACACGTACAGGATGGACGAAGTCCGGGGGCAGCCAGGTCATGGCGGAAGGGTACGGACGAAGGACTGGTTCCGCACCGGGTTAAGGCCTTGATGGCCAATCCCCTCTGCCGGGTGCGAGTTGCGAAAAGCGTGACACTTTCCCGGAAAGTGTCACGCTTTTCGCGGAGAGCGCCTGGACCGTCGGGGCATTTTCGTACGTGAGGACGGGGCAGCGTACTGTTCGACCTCGTTGGTCACACGGACGGCGACGCCGGAGCCGCAACGACCCGATTCCGGCGGTCGGTCACTCCCACGGCGAGGGCCACGCCCACGAGCCCGGCACTCACCCACAGCGGCGAGCGATAACCGAACCCCGCTCCGATCACGACCCCACCGACCCACGGGCCCACCGCGGCACCGACATTGAACGCGGCCGTGGCGAAGCCGCCCGCCAGAGTCGGTGCGTCGGCCGCCGCGTACAACGCCTGGGAAATCAGCGTGGACCCGACGGCGAACGAGAGCGCGCCCTGAACGAAGGCGAGCACGACCGCCGCCACCGGATTACCGGCGGACAGCGCGAAGACACCCCATCCGACCAACAGCGCCACCCCACCGACCACGAGGAGCGGTACGGGCCGGACATCAGCGATCCGCCCCCCGACGCTCACCCCCACGAACGACCCCAGCCCGAACAGCGCCAATATGACGGGCACCCACGCGGCCCCGAGCCCGGTGACCGAGGTGACCACCGACGCGAGATAGGTGAACGTGCAGAAGGTCGCCCCGTTCACCAACGCACCCAGAAACAGCGCCAGTTGAAGCCGTGGCCCCCGCAATGCCCGTACTTCCTGGCGCACACTGACACGAGCGACATCGGGAACCCCACCTGGCACAGACCGCAGAATCGCGAACAGGGCCGGTACGGACAGAACGACCACGGCCCAGAAGGCCGACCGCCACCCCCACACCTGCCCCAACAAGGCCCCACCGGGAACTCCCGCCACACACGCGACGGTGACGCCACCGAGCAGCACAGACGTGGCCCGCCCCTTGGCCTTCGCGTCGACCATCCCGACGGCCGTCACGACAGCGACGGCGAGAAACCCGGCGTTGGCCAAGGCCCCCACGACCCGAGTCACCAACAGCACCGAAAAGTCACTGGTGACGGCCCCCACCACATGGACAATCAGAAAGGTCCCCAGAAACCCCAACAACGCCCCACGCCGAGACCACCGCCGACTCACGACGGCCATCAACGGCGCCCCCACGATCATCCCGACAGCGAACGCCGAGGTCAGCGACCCAGCAGCCGGAACGGACACCCTCAAATCCCGCGCGATGTCCGGCACCAGCCCGGACAACATGAACTCAGAAGTCCCCTGAGCGAAGACAGCAAGCCCCAACAGATACAGCCCAAACGGCATGAAAAACTCCGCACACCCGAAAACGAACACGGCCGACGGCACAGCGTTCCGGCAACGGTGAGGGGTGACTTGAATCGTCGATCTTTGATCGCTGATCACTGATCGCGGAGCTTCAGCCCGACATCCCAAACAGCCACCGGAGAGCCGGTGGCCGGAGTCTTGACGCCTCGGGACTGGACATGAGGGGCAGGCTAGTTACGCCCGCTGCCCCCGGTCCACTCAATTAACGCCGGGCCCACCACGTACCGCCCGGCCGCGGCTTCAGGCTCCACCTCTTCCTCCACACCGACGGAGTCGTACGCGTCGAAGTGCACGACAGCGGCCCGGGCGAGGTCCGGCTCCCGGACACGTGCACCGAGGCGGAGGACGGCCGAGGACTCCTGCTCGTTGCCGCACTCGCGGACAAATGGGGGGAGGGACCCCGGCAAGGTGGTGTGGTGCGAGTTCGCGGTACGCAAGGACGACGTCCCTGCGCCCAACGGCCGCCCCACAGCCGGACCTTGAGGAAAAGCATGTGCCCAGGCGCCGACAGGGCACGCAGACTGGACCGATGATCGACATCACCGATGAGCTCGTGCGCACCTTGGTCTCGGACCAGTTTCCCGAGTGGAGCGACCTTCCGGTCGAGCCCGTAGCGCGTCAGGGCTGGGACAACCGGACCTTCCGGCTTGGCGATCGGCTGGCCGTACGCCTGCCGAGTGCGGAAGGGTATGTGGCCGCCGTGGAGAAGGAAGACCGCTGTCTGCCCGTCCTGGCCGGGCACCTGCCGCTGCCCGTACCGGAACCGATTGCTGTCGGGCGTCCGGCGGCGGGCTATCCGTATCCGTGGTCGGTGCGGCGCTGGTTGCCGGGAAACACCGTCGAGGCGGTGACGGACATCGACCGGACCCGGCTGGCCCGGGACCTCGGTGGCTTCCTGACCGCTCTCCGCCAAGCCCCTGCCCGGCAGGGACCGGCCGCCGGTGTCCATTCCTACTTCCGTGGCTGCCACCCCAGCGCCTACGGAGATCAGGTCGAGGCCGCTCTCGACAAGCTCAAGGGAGTCGTCGACGTCGCTGCCTGTGAAGCCGTCTGGGCGAGCGCGCTGACCTCGGCCTGGCCGCTTCCACCGACGTGGTTCCACGGTGACGTCGCCATCGGCAACCTGCTTGCCACTGACGGGACGCTGTCCGCCGTCATCGACTTCGGTACGTCCGGTGTCGGTGACCCCGCTTGCGACCTCGTCATGGCCTGGACGTACTTCGTGGGTGACGAGCGGAAGGTCTTCCGCGAGGCCGTCGGACTGCCCGACGACACCTGGCGTCGAGCCCGCGGATGGGCCCTGTGGAAGGCACTGGTGACCATGGCCGGCCTGTCCAGCCCCGATCCCGAGGGCTTCCAGAGCCAGGTGCTGGTCCAGGTGCTCGATGACCCGGTCGTCGACTGACCCACGTGTTGGCCGTGCCGGAGTCCCGCGCAGGGAAGGGTGACGGACTCTCCTGATGGTCGTTAGGGGAAGTGTATTTCCGGGAAACGTACTTCCCTTAAGCGCCGCAGGAGACGACTATGCGCCGACCCACCCGCAACCTGCCCAAACCCCCCGACATGTTCGACCGCGACTGGGAATGGAGCGAGCTGACCGCCTTCGCTGCCGACGAGGGTCCGGAGGCGACCATGGCCGTGGTCTCCGGGCGACGACGACAAGGCAAGTCGTTCCTGCTCGACTCGCTCGCCAGGGCCGCCGGAGGCTTCTACTTCTGCGCGTACGAGGCCACGGAGGCCGAGTCGCTGCGCCGCTTCGGGGAGGAACTCGGCCAGTACAGCGGCAGCATCGCCCCGATGCGGTTCGACCGCTGGGAGCAGGCCGTCGACGCGCTGCTCGCGCTGGGCAAGGAGCGGCCCCTTCCTGTCGTCATCGACGAGTTCCCATACCTGGCCAGGGCAACGCCCTCGTTCCCCTCCATCGTGCAGGTCGCGTACGGTCCTCGGCGCCCCGAACGGCTCCAGTCCCGCACCCGACTTCTCCTCTGCGGCAGTTCACTCGCCTTCATGGGCAAGCTGCTCAGCGGTACGTCGCCCCTCCGGGGCAGGGCCGGGCTCGAACTCATCGTCCAGCCACTGGACTTCCGCCAGGCCGCGGCCTTCTGGGGCATCGACGATCACCGTCTCGCGTTTCTCGTGCACAGCGTGGTGGGCGGAACTCCCGCTTATCGGAGGGAGTTCGTGCGCGATGACGTCCCCGCCGACCTGGATGACTTCGACGCCTGGGTCTGCCGTACGGCCCTTTCGCCCCGTTCCCCGCTGTACCGCGAGGCCCGCTACCTGCTGGCCGACGAGTCGGACCTGCGGGACCGGGCTCTCTACCACTCCGTGCTGGCGGCACTCGCCTCGGGTAACGCCACGGCGGGCGGAATCGCCGGCTGCCTGGAGCGCCCCACCAGCGACATCACCCATCCCCTCACCGTCCTGCAGGACTGCGGTCTCGTACGCCGCGAAGTGGACGCCTTCCGCAAGAACCGCAGCGTCTACCGGGTGGGCGAGCCGCTCATCGCTTTCGACCACGCCATCTCACGGCCGAAGCTCCCGCTGCTGGACCGAGGCTTGGCGGAACAGGTCTGGGAGAGCTCCCGAGCCCGCTTCCTCTCGGCCGTCGTCGGTCCGCACTTCGAACAGATCTGCCGCGAATGGGTCGCCCATTTCGCCGCACCGGAGACCTTCGGCGGCATGCCGATCGACGTCTCGTACGGCACGGTCCCGGACCCGGAGGCCCGCAGCAGCCACGAGATCGACGTCGTGGTTCGCGGCGCGGTGGGCCAGGACAACGGCGTCCTGCTCTCCCTCGGCGAGGCCAAGTGGGACCAGGTCATGGGCGTCGGACACCTCGACCGCTTGCGTCACGTCGAGTCCCTGCTCGCCGGCCGCGGGATCGACACGTCAGCAGTGCGGCTCACCTGTTACAGCGGTGCGGGATTCACGGACGACCTGCGAGCCGCCGAGGCCAAGGGTGAGGTGGTCCTGGTGGATCTGCAGCGCTTGTACGGAGGGGAGTAGGACGAGAGCTGTCCTATTCTCGCCCTACCTTGTCCCCATGGACACTCTCGACGGCCTGGCGATCAAGGTTTTCGATGACGCGGGACAGTTGGACGTCTGGCTCGGTGCTCACGCTGAGGTTGAGCGCGGAGTCTGGCTGAAGATTGCCAAGAAGGGATCCGGCCGGACCACCGTCACCGTGGCGCAGGCCCTCGACGTGGCCCTCTGCCATGGGTGGATCGACGGTCAGCGCAGGCGCCAGGACGAGACGTACTACCTGCAGAAGTACACCCCGCGTCGACGCGGCAGCGAGTGGTCGATGGTGAACGTACGCAAGGTCGAAGCCCTCACGGCGGCCGGGCGTATGCGGCCCCGGGGGCTCGCGGAGGTGGCGGCGGCCAAGGCGGACGGGCGGTGGGAGGCGGCGTACGAGTCGCAGCGGAACGCCACGGTTCCGGACGATCTGGCCGCAGCGTTGGAACGGAACCCGCGCGCCAAGAAAGCCTTCGATGAGCTCGGCAGGACCGGTCAATACCTGGTCATCCTGGGCCTGTTGAAGGCCAGGACTCCGGAGGTCAGGGCCGCTCGGCTGGAGAAGGCGGTCGCCGGGCTGGCGGAGCAGGGGGCGAAGTGAAGCACGGGCGGCCCGGAAGGCACCGGCGGCTCGGAAGGCTGTCGGCCCGGACGCCCAGCCTTCGTTGCGGCCCGAGCGCCCGCCCTCCGTTGGGGATCGGAGGGCGGCGTGCTCAGCGTGTCGACGGGAGTCGCGGCGAGAGCGGGAGCCGCAGGATCAGCCCGCGTTCTTGATCGCCGAGATGTCGAAGTTCAGCTTGATCTTGTCGGAGACCAGGACGCCGCCCGTCTCCAGCGCCGCGTTCCACGTGAGGCCCCACTCCGAGCGCAGGATCTCCGCCTTGCCCTCGAAGCCGACGCGCTCGTTGCCGAAGGGGTCCTTCGCGGCGCCGTTGAACTCCAGGTCGATGGAGATCGGCTTGGTGGTGCCGAGGATCGAGAGGTCGCCGGTGATGCGGTAGTCGTCGCCGCCGAGGGACTCCGCCTTGGTGGAGCGGAACGTCATCGTCGGGAACTCGTCCGTCTTGAAGAAGTCGGCGCTCTTGAGGTGGCCGTCACGGTCGGCGTTGCCGGTCTCGATGCTGTCCATCTTGATGTCGATGGTCGCGGTCGACCGGGACGGGTCGCTGCCGTCCAGGTGCAGGGAGCCCGAGAGGTCGGTGAAGCTGCCCTTGACGTTGGTGACCATGGCGTGCCGGGCGACGAAGCCGATGGTGGTGTGGGACGCGTCGATGGTGTAGTCGCCGGTGAGGGCGGACAGGTCGGCGGCGGTGGTGGCGGCGGTGGCGGTGTCCTTGTTGCCGAACAGACCCATGACTGGCTCCTTGGGGGACGAGCCCCGGCTCTGCACCGAGGCTGTTTAATCTTCAACGAGGCACAGCATAGAACTATTCCGGGTCGCACGAGAACAGTTCGTACGTGTACGTCCGCACATGGATGTGCACGGACATTCGTAGGAGTTCGCCCTTTCGGGGGGCACTGAACCGCCGTCGGCCTCAGCAAGGAACGGCCGGTTCCGCGTCCTGCCTCGTCATCTCCCGCCCCCCTTCCGCTCATTGGCCGATCAATCCTGGTCAAGGGTCTAGGGACGGGCCGTGCGGCGCGCGTACGCTGATGTGGCATGGGGGAGCTACGGGCGGACTGGCGACTGCGGCTGCGACGCGGTGACGCGAACGGTCCGGTGTGCGGTGCGGGTGTGCTGATCGCCCCGGACACCGTGATGACGTGTGCGCACGTGGTGCGTGACCCGGACGCCGTGATGTGGGTGGAGTTCGCCGAGAGCCGGGAGATCGAACCGGTGGCGGCGCGGATCGCCGAGGGCGGCTGGCTGCCCGGTCCCGACGGGCAGGGCGAGGACGTCGCGTTACTCCGGCTGGAGAGCGCGCGCCCGCAGGCCCGCCCCGCCACGCTGGAACCCCGGATGTGGGCCGGACTCCCGGTGTACGCCACGGGGTACGCGAAGGGGTTTGAGGACGGCATGTCCCTGCACGGCACGATCGGCGGCGTGAGCGGTGAGTGGGTGCAGGTGGACGCCGTCCACCGCAGGGGGGTCGTCCGCCGGGGCTTCAGCGGCGCCGCCGTGTGCACCAGGCCGGACGAGCGGCATCCCGCACGGGTGGTCGGCCTGATCGTCAGCTGGCGTGGCGACATGGGGATGCCGCTGCCCGACGACAACCGGCTGGCCTTCTCGTATCTGATCCCCGTCGAGCGCATCGCCGAACTGTCGCCCATGGTCAAGGAGTTGATCGGCACGGATGCCTGGGACCAGGGCTTCGAGGACCGGCTGCGCACCTGGTTCGGCGACCTCGACGAGGATCCGGTGAAGATCACCGTCGTACCTCCGGACAGCGGCAAGGACCGCTCGCTTCGGTTCCTGCTGCACCGCGCCGGGCTGCGCTACCAGGGCGGTCGCTCCAGCAGACCCGGACTGGCCGACCATGCCCTGGATTACATCGCGTACCCGCCCGGACAGTATCTGGCGTACTGGGACTGGCTGCTCGGCACCCGGCGCAATCCGGGCCCGGTGGGGCTGCGCGTGCCTGAACGCCCCGTCACGGTCGCCGTCGACGGCCTGGACCTGGAGCCCGAGCCCCGGCCGTTGATAGAGCTCCTGGACAGGCTGCGCAGGGTGGGCTTCAGGCTGCTGATCGTCTTCCGTACCGACGGCGGCACCGGCTGGACGGCGGCCCGCGACGTACTGCTGACGCCCGCTCTCGAGGACCACGCGGACCTGCTGCTCACCCGTCTGGAAGACCTCGAGGTCGACCGCGCGGTCAGGGAGGGTGTGGTCAGCAGCGGCTCGCTCGGCTCGGAGTCCTTGGTGGCCGATCTGCGCCGCGCCGAACGCCGCGCGATCGACGGCATCAGCGATCCGCAGGAGCGGCTGAAGCGGCTGCGCAAGCTGATCAAGACGCTGCGCACGGACATCGGCTTTCATGTGCGCGCGGACCTCCGCTCCCACGGAGGACTGGCATGACCTCCTGCCCGCACCGCCGCTTCACCGGCGCCCCGTGCGGTGGCGCCGTCCTGCCCACCGGCTACTGCGCCGAGTGCGGTCGCGCCGAGAAGAACGACCCGGGCCTGCCCCAACTCCCAGAGAAACCCATGGAGTTCGGCCCCCGGGAGCTGCTGGCCCTGCCCGAACACGAGCCGCGGGCCCCCGAGGAGCGCCTGATCAGCGCCGAGGCCCCGCTGCGTATCCGGATGACCTGCTCCTCGGCGGAGTGCGGCATCACCTTCGCCCCGCCTTACACCGAGGGCCCGGTGCCGATAGAGGGCTACTGCCCGGCCTGCCGCGAGCGCTACTCGTACCGGCCCGAACTGACTCGAGGCGCTGTGCTGGGCGACAAGTACAAGATTATCGGGCCCATCGCGCACGGCGGCCAGGGCTGGGTCTATCTCGCCCGCGACACCAACCTCCGCGACATGGTCGCCGTCAAGGGACTGCTCAACCGGTACGAGCAGGACGGCGCCAAGCACGCGGACATCGAGCGCCGCAATCTCGTTGCCATCCGCCACCCCCGCATCGTCCAGATCCGCGACTTCGTCGCGCGCAGCGACGAGTCCGGCGAGGTCACCGGCGGCTACATCGTCATGGACGACGTAGGCGACCGCACCCTCCAAGCGGTTGTGGAGGAGACCCGGCGAGGGGAGTTCGTGCTCGATATCGAGCACGTCGCGGCGTACGGCTGTCAGATCCTCGAAGCCCTCGGCCATCTGCACGCCGGGGGCGAGAAGCAGTTCGTGTACGGGGACATGAAGCCGTCCAACGTCGTGCACCACAAGGACGGCGTCAAGGTCATCGACCTCGGCGGGATGCGCGAGCAGGGCCAGAGCGAGCCGCCCGCCCACGTCACCCCCGGCTACAGGGCGCCCGAGACGGAGGGCGCCGCCACGCTCACCGTCGCCCATGACCTGCACACCGTCGGCGTCACCCTGCGTGAACTCGCCACCTGGGCCGTCGGCGACGACGTACCGGGGCTCGGCACCGCCTCCTTCCGCTGGGTCGTCGAGCGCGCCACCCGTGAGGATCCCGGCCGCCGCTTCGCCGACGCCCAGGAGATGGCCGGCCAACTGCGCGGTGCGCTGCGGGAGATCCGGGCCCTGCGCGGCAAGACCGACCCGCCCGAGCCCTCCGCGTACTTCCGGCCCTCCGCCCAGCTGCTCGGCGCACGGCTCGGCACCGTGCCCGGGCTCGACCACTGGCTGGCCCGCCAGCGCCGCGACCGGCACAGCCCGCCCACCGCGCCAGCCCTGGACCTCGGCGCGCCCACCCCTACCGAGATCGCTCGTTATCTGCCGGCGCCGCGGCGCTATCCGGGCGATCCGCAGACCAGCCAGTTCGAGATAAGCAGTGGCTACGACCCCGGCAAACTCCTGAGCCAGGACAGCGAGAGGCCCACTTCGGTGGAGATCTGCCTGCACAACGTACGGGTCCTCGTGGGCCGGGACGGCAGGGACGACCTGGAGCGCGCCCAGGAGGAACTCGATACCGCCGACTCCATCCCCGGACCCCGGGCCGTGCGCGACTGGCGGCTCCAGTGGCACCGCGCCCTGGTCGCGCTGCGCCGCGCCGACCTCGACGACGACCCGCGCCAAGTCGCCCAGGCCCAGGAGCACTTCACCCAGGTCCGCTTCGACCTGCCCGGCGAGTACGCGCCAAAACTGGCGCTCGCCTACTGCCTGGAAACGCTCAGCGAGGCCGCGGGAGCCGGAGCGGGAGCGGGCGGGGGCGGCGAGCCCACCGCCCGGCAGCTGTACGAATCGGTGCTCGCCCGCAACCGCTCGCACGGCGGCGCCGCCCTGGGCCTGGCCAGGATCGCGCTGCGCGACGGCGACCGCGCGGCGGCCCTGGAGGTGCTCGGCCGGGTCCCCGCCGGCTCGCTCGACCACACCGTGGCCGCCATCGCCGCCCTGCGCATCCGGGCCGCACGGCTGCCCGGATGGGCACGCCCGTTGCCTGCCCCCCGTGACGTGGACACCGAGCTGTGGCATTTGGCACGAGACCGGGCACTGCGGCCCCGCCCCCAGGATGTGGACGCCGGCCTCGACGAGCTGCGGCGCGCATCGGAGCAGGCGCCGGGCGCCTCCGAGCTGCGGCTCTCCGAGGACGAGGCCTTGCGGCTGCGTACCGAGCTGTACGAGTGGAAGCTCGACGCGCTGTACGCACGCAGCGACCGCGTCGGGCCGCGCCGCCGGCTGCCGGCCGCGGAGCGCGACGTACGCGAACAACTGGAGCAGCACTACCGGCAGTTGGCCGTACGCCACCAGGACTCGGCCACCGCGCACGAGCACTTGGTCGACCTGTCCCACGCGATACGACCGCAGACCCTCGTCTGAACCCGGCCCGACCCCGCACAGGTACAGCGACAGCCACAGTCGAAGCACACAAGAGCGCACCAAGCCGAAGGAGCGCTGGAGGACTCATGAGCAGCCCCACCCGGCCGCCACAGCTGGACATTCGGCTCTCCGTCGATCACGAACGCGATCTGCGCCCGCACCGCAGCGCCAAGATCGAGGCCCATCTGCGAGTCGAGATCGCGGACACCGGCGTCCCCGCCGAACTCCCGGCCGTCGAACTGGCCGTGATCATCGCCCTCGACCTCGCCGAGCCGCACCGCCACACCGTGCGGCACGCGCTGCGCGCGGCGCTGCTTGCCCTGCCCGACGGAATCTCCTTCGCCGTGCTCGGTTCCGGCCCCGAGCCGAGCCTGTGCTACCCGGTCGGCGGCGAGGAGTGGGCCGTCGCCGGAGCGCGCGACAAGGGCCGCGCCGCCTTCGCGGCCGAAGCCGTCACCCTGCATCGGGACGGCCCGCGCCCGGCCGGGTACGCCGCCTGGGCGGCCCGGGCGCGTGCCCTGCTCGCCGCCCGCCCCTTGTCCGTACGTCATCTGGTGCTGATCACCGACGGCAGCAGCGGCCCCGGCGAAACCCACCTGGAGGAGGAACTCGACGCCTGCGCCGGGCAGTTCACCTGCGATGTGCTGGCCATCGGCACCGACTGGGCGCCCGACCCACTGCTGACCATCGCCGAACGCCTGCACGGCACCGCCGAGTTCGTGGAGGATCAGCTCGGCAACGCCATCACGGGGGCGATCCGGCGGCTGCGCCGGGTGCACAGCCCCGAGTTGCCCATCGAGGTGACCGCCCGGCCCACCGTCCGCCAGGTCGGCCTCGGCGAGAAGGCGCCACGGCCGCACCGGCTCGGCGGCCTGCTCGAGCCGGGACGCCCGCACCGCTGGCGGTTCCCCACGTACCAGTGGGAGTCCGGAGTCCGCGACTACCTGCTCACCCTGGCCGTCGACGCCGAGACCGACCCGCTGGAGACCGACCTTCAGTTCGCCATGGTCAGCATCGGCGACCAGTCCGTGCCCGTTGTCGCCCGCTGGCATCGCGCCGACGAGCGGAAGCCCTGCGTCGTGGACCCGGAAGGCGGCGCAAGTGTCCGCAGCATGAAAGAAGCCACTGCCATGCACCTCGCTCTGCGCACCGGCCTCCGCGCCCTCGAGCCGCTGCAACGCGAGGTTGCCGAGCGGCACTTGGGCGAGGCAGCGCGCCTTGCCACGCGGCTCGGCGCCGAGCATGTGCTGGAGAACATCCGTGTGTTCGCGGACATCATCGACACCGAGGCGGGCCGGGTCCGGCTGCACGCCACGGTGAACACCGACACGCTCGGCCAGAGAATCCTGTGGGCCGGATCGCGGCCCGGCGGACCGCTGACCGAGGCCCCGACCAGGACAGGCAGCGGCCCGCGCTGTGCGGGCTGCGGGCACCGCGCGGGCCGTGAGGCCCGCTACTGCATCAAGTGCGGAGGGCAACTGCTGTGAGCGACCAGGCGACGAAGCGTCCCGCCGCACCGGCCGGCGCCCGCCCCCGCACGTGGACGGGGCCGTCAGCCGCGTACCGCAGACGGCTCAGCCGCTACCGGACCCGCAGGCTCCTGGAGTTCCACCTCCTGGTGATGGCCCTCACTGCGGTTGTCGCGGTCAGCGCGCTCCTCGTCTCGTACCGCGAAGTGGTGCTGAGCGCCGACGGGCTGCGTTCCCAGGCCGCGCCCGCGGTGCAGGACGTGGCCGCGACGCAGCTCGCGCTGCTGCGCGCCGACTGGGAGGCCAACTGGGTCCGGGCGGAGCTCAACGGCGTGCCGGGCGCGGGGGAGACCTATCAGTCGCAGCTCTCAGCGGCCGACCAGAGCCTGTCCCGGCTCGCCGAGAGAACGAGTGACGACCTCGGCGCGGTCAACGGCCTGCTCGACTCGTACGACAACTCCATCACGCTCGGCGCACTCCACTACCACGACGACAGGCCCATACAGGACCAGAAGTTCAGCGAGGCGGGCTCGCTGCTCACCCGCACCGAGGTCGGCCTGGTGCCGCGCCTGGACAAGCTGCAGGACAGGCAGATGGATCGCGCGGAGCGGCTCGCCACGATGGGCGCAGTCGGGTACGCCGGCTGGGTTGTCGCCGAACTCGCCCTGCTTGTCCTCGTGTTGACTCTGCTGTCCGCGCTGTGGGTACTGCGCGACCGCTGCGGCCGTGACTACAACCCGTGGCTGCTCGGCGCCCTCGTACTCACCGTCGCCCTCGCCGTGGTCCCGCTCCTCGCGACGACTGCCACCCAGCGGCACCTGGACAACGCCCGAGACAAGCTCACCGAGATCACAACCGTCGCGGAACAGACCAAGCGCGACACGAACGTAGACAGCACTGCCCCGCGCAAGAAGCTCGACAGCGCCCAGAACGCCGTCTCCAAAAAGTCTCAGGCAGTACGCACGGAACTCCGCGCACGCGAGTGGCAGAACTCGGTGTACTACGGCGCGCTGGGCGGCGGCATCCTCGTCGTCCTCCTGCCCGCCGTCGGCATCGGACGCAGGCTCAACGCCGACTACTGGAGGGCCCGTTGACCAGGCTCCGCACCGTACTCCTCGTCTGCGCACTGCTCTTCACGGCGTCGGGCTGCGAACTCGCCGCGCCGGGCCAGACGGAAGGCGAGGAGAAGGTCACCATCCTCGGCACCTGGACCGGCCGCCAGGGCGAGCGGTTCGAGGACCTCCTCGATGGCTTCGGCATTCCGTACGAGTACCAGGGCACCGCCGCGCAGCGCGAGGTGCTGCTCTCCGAGGTGCAGGCGGGCGAGCCCCCGGACATCGTGATCATGCCCGGCGTCGGCGAACTCGCCGAGTACGCCCAGCAGGGGCGCCTCGAGGAACTGCACGATGACGTCTACAAGAAGAGCGAGTACGGCCCGCCCTGGCAGCCCTCCGGCAAAGGCGCGGGACCGGTGTACTGGGTGCCGCTGAGGGCCGACCTCAAGAGCATCGTCTGGCATCGCAAGGACACCGATCCGCCCAAATCGCCCCCGCCGCCGACGAGTTGGTGCATGGGCATGGGCGACGACGGCCCCTCCGGCTGGCCCGGCAGTGACTGGATCGAAGACCTGGTGCTACAGGGCTCCGGACCCAAGGCGTACGAGCAGTGGGTGCGAGGCGACCTGAAATGGACCTCGAAGCCGGTGATGGACGCCTGGTATGCCTGGGGCGACCTGCTCACCCAAGGCGACAAGGGGTTGGCCGCGCGGGCCCTGATCGACGACCATCGGGGGACCGACGGCAGCGATGGGCTCCTGTTCAGCCAGGACGACTGCACTCTGGAGCACCAGGGCTCCTTCGCGCCCTTCTTCTACGACGACAGGGCCAAGGAGGCCACCTTCGTGGACTCGGCCGACCTGCTGCCCCGCGGCCCTTACGACGTGAAGGCCCACGAGGTGACCGGAGACTTCGCCGCACTCTTCAGCGACGGCGACCGCGCCAGGGAGCTGCTGGAGAGCCTCGCCTCCGCACGCGGGCAACAGACCTGGGCAGACAACGCCGGGGTGTTCTCAGCCAACAACAAGGTCCGCCCCAGGAGCGGTGACGTGGAGGGCGAAGTCGCCAGGCGGCTCACCTCCAAAGGCACCCCTCGCTGCCTGGACGCCTCCGACGTGATGCCCCCCGCGGTACGCGACGCCTTCTACGAGGCGACCCTGCTGACGCTCACCCGCTACAGCGAGGGCAAAGGGCCGGGGAGCGTCGAGGACATCCTGAAGGACGTCCAGAGGGTGCAGGAGGCTCAGAAGGTGCAGGATGCCCAGATCAAGAACCCGGTCGCCCGCACCGATGTGTGCAGCACGCCACAGTAGGCCGCTTTGTAGAACCCCAACAAGCCAGACCGCCCCTGAGCTGGTGGTTGACCCGCATGCCCCTCGGGTTCTGTTCAGGGGTACCAGGAAAACGACTCGGAGACTGTGAGGAGTCGACGGCCCGCTTTCGATGGTGGACTTCGTAAGGTCGCTACATGACCGTTTTGGACGATGCCGGATCCTCCGCCCCAGAAGCCGCAGGAGAACCCACCGACGCACGCGGGCGCGTGGCCGAGCTGCACGAGATCCGTGTGCAGGCGCTGGCGGGGCCCAGCGAGAAGGCGACCCAGGCACAGCACGCCAAGGGCAAGCTGACCTCCCGGGAGCGCATCGAGCTCCTGCTGGACGAGGGTTCGTTCAACGAGGTCGAGCAGCTGCGCCGGCACCGGGCCACGGGCTTCGGCCTGGAGGCCAAGAAGCCCTACACGGACGGTGTGATCACCGGCTGGGGCACGGTCGAGGGCCGTACGGTCTTCGTGTACGCCCATGACTTCCGGATCTTCGGCGGCGCGCTGGGCGAGGCCCACGCCACGAAGATCCACAAGATCATGGACATGGCCATCGCGGCCGGGGCCCCGCTGGTTTCCCTCAACGACGGCGCCGGCGCCCGCATCCAGGAGGGCGTCAGCGCCCTCGCCGGATACGGCGGCATCTTCCAGCGCAACACCAAGGCTTCCGGCGTCATCCCGCAGATCAGCGTCATGCTCGGCCCGTGCGCGGGCGGCGCCGCCTACAGCCCGGCGCTCACGGACTTCGTGTTCATGGTCCGCGAGACCTCGCAGATGTTCATCACCGGGCCGGACGTCGTCAAGGCGGTCACCGGCGAGGAGATCACCCAGAACGGCCTCGGCGGCGCGGACGTACACGCCGAGACCTCCGGTGTCGCGCACTTCGCGTACGACGACGAGGAGACCTGCCTCGCCGAAGTCCGCTACCTCCTGTCGATGCTGCCGCAGAACAATCGCGAGAACCCGCCCCACGCGGACTCCGAGGACCCCGCCGACCGCCGCTCCGAGGTCCTGCTGGACCTCGTCCCCGCGGACGGCAACCGCCCGTACGACATGACCAAGGTCATCGAGGAGCTCGTCGACGACGGCGACTACCTGGAGGTCCACGAGCGCTGGGCCCGCAACATCATCTGCGCCCTGGCCCGGCTCGACGGCCAGGTGGTCGGCATCGTCGCCAACCAGCCGCAGTCCCTGGCCGGCGTCCTGGACATCGAGGCCAGCGAAAAGGCCGCGCGCTTTGTGCAGATGTGCGACGCGTTCAACATCCCGATCGTCACTCTTCTGGACGTCCCCGGCTTTCTGCCCGGCGTCGACCAGGAGCACGGTGGGATCATCCGCCACGGCGCGAAGCTGCTGTACGCGTACTGCAACGCGACCGTGCCCCGGATCTCGCTGATCCTTCGGAAAGCGTACGGAGGTGCCTACATCGTGATGGACAGCCAGTCCATCGGTGCGGACCTCACCTACGCCTGGCCGACCAACGAGATCGCAGTGATGGGAGCCGAAGGTGCCGCCAATGTGATCTTCCGCCGGCAGATCGCCGAGGCCGCGGACCCCGAGGCCATGCGGGCCCGCATGGTCAAGGAGTACAAGGCCGAGCTGATGCACCCGTACTACGCGGCCGAGCGCGGCCTGGTGGACGACGTGATCGACCCCACCGAGACCCGCGAGGTCCTCATCCGCTCGCTGGCGATGCTGCGCACGAAGCACGCGGACCTGCCGTCCCGCAAGCACGGAAACCCGCCGCAGTAACTCTGCGGTCCCCCCGCGGAAACCTCACTCACGGAGACTTACGCCCATGAGCACCCCTGACATTCGCGTCGAGAAGGGCCACGCCGAGCCCGAGGAAGTCGCCGCCATCACGGCCATCCTCCTGGCCCGCGCCGCCGCCGCTCCCACGACCACGGCCCACCGGGGCCGCACCAAGGCCGGCTGGCGCCGCCTGGAACGCGAGCCCGGCTTCCGGGCTCCGCACAGCTGGCGCTGAGCCGTATGCACGCAGAAGGGCCCCTCTTTCGAGAGGGGCCCTTCTGCGTGCGCCCCAAAGGGGCGCGGGGAACTGCGCGAGCAACCACGACGGCCCGCAGGCGGCGAACCACCCGTCCGGGCAGCCCGGTGGCCGCGCACGTAGAAAGGGCGCCCTCTCCGAACGGAGAGGGCGCCCTTTCGTGCCTCGCGCGGCAAGCGCTACCGCAGGCGCGCCATCAGCGCGTGCTCCACAAGAGTGATCAGCGCAGACTTAGCGTCAGCGCGATGGCGGGCGTCCGTCGTGATGATCGGGGTGTCCGGGCCGATCTGGAGGGCCTCGCGGACCTCGTCCGGGTTGTACGGCTGGTTGCCGTCGAAGCCGTTGAGGGCGATCACGAACGGCAGACCGCTGTTCTCGAAGTAGTCGACGGCCGGGAAGCAGTCGGCGAGACGCCGGGTGTCGACCAGGACGATCGCGCCGATGGCGCCGCGTACCAGGTCGTCCCACATGAACCAGAAGCGGTCCTGGCCGGGCGTACCGAAGAGGTACAGGATCAGGTCCTGGTCCAGGGTGATACGGCCGAAGTCCATGGCGACGGTGGTCGTCGTCTTGTCTCCGGTGTGGGTGAGGTCGTCGATGCCCGCGGACGCGGACGTCATGACGGCCTCGGTACGCAGCGGGTTGATCTCCGAGACGGCCCCGACGAACGTGGTCTTGCCCACGCCGAAGCCACCCGCCACCACGATCTTCGCCGAGGTGGTTGAGCGGGAAGGACCGCCGCTAGAGCTTGCGAAGTCCACTGAGCACCCTTTCGAGCAGTGTCACGTCTGGCTGGCCGCCGGCGTTCTCGTCGCCGCCGGGCTGATGGATGGCGACCAGGCCCGCCTCCGCCAAGTCGGCGACGAGAATCCTGGCCACGCCGAGAGGGATGGTGAGCAGGGCCGAGATCTCGGCCACCGACTTGATCTCCCGGCAGAGGTTGCAGATCCGCTGATGCTCGGGCAGCTGCCCCTGCATCTGGTGCGGCTGCGCGGTGGTGTGCACCAGCGCCTCGATGGCGAGCTGGTACCGAGGCCTGGTGCGGCCGCCCGTCATGGCGTACGGACGCACCAGGGGGTTCGACGCCCCGCCGGCGGGCGACGGCTCAGGAGAGCGGCGCTGCGGCTGCACAGGCTGGATGCGCGGCGCCGACGGCTGGTCGTACGGCGAGGGACCAGGGCCCTGGGGCGCGTACGGCTGGCGCTGCCGGTGGCTCGGTGCGGAGGGGAAGTTGTACCGGTTCGGGTTCTGCGAACCGGCACCCTGGCCCTGGCCTTGGCCGGGACCGTAAGACCAGTTGCCCGAAGACGAACCGCCTGGGGGTGTTGCCACTTTCTCCTCCTCCGACTGTGCCGGGCACCCATCACTCTGGATAGCCGTGTCCGAAACCTTACGGCCACGGGACGCCAAAATGTATCGCTTGTCTGCTAGTTGAGAAGGCTCCCCTGGAGCTCCGCACGCAGATCAGGCGTCAGAACCGTACCGGCACGGTCCACCAGAAGGGCCATCTCGTACCCAACGAGACCGATGTCCGCTTCCGGATGTGCAAGGACCGCGAGCGAAGAACCGTCGGAAATGGACATGATGAAGAGGAATCCTCGCTCCATCTCCACAACCGTCTGATTCACACTGCCACCCTCGAAGATGCGGGACGCGCCCGCGGTCAGCGAGGTAAGACCCGACGCGACGGCCGCCAGCTGGTCGGCGCGGTCGCGCGGAAAGCCTTCGGACATCGCCAGAAGGAGTCCGTCGGCGGAGACCACCACCGTGTGGGACACCCCGGGGGTGTTGTCCACGAAGTTGGTGATCAACCAGTTCAGGTTCTGCGCCGCCTGGCTCATCGGGCTCACACTAACGCTCCTGGTTGTAGGTGCTGTCAGGACCGAAGCCCTGGCCGTTCGTTTCACTGCCTGCGTTACGTCCCCGCTGGACACCCCGGCGCAGGTTGCTCAGCCTGCCCCGGACGTCCTCGGGGGCGCGGGAGACCTGTGGGCCGCCCTGGTTGGTCGATTCCGCGGTGCCCTCGACCAGGTTGGCCTTGGGTACCCGCCGCGGCAGGCCGGAGGAGGTGACCCCGCCCGCCTTGGGCTGCTTCAGCTGTTCGGCGCGCTGCCACCGCTGGTCGTTGGCCGACCGCCAGTTGCCGCTGCCGTTGCTGCCGCTGCTGTCCGCGGTGGCCGGCGCTTCCTGGCTCACGGACTGCCGGGCGCTCGGGCCGCTCGCGGGGGAACCGCGGCGCGGAAGCCCGGCGTCGGTCAGCTCGTGGGCGGCGGAGGGGGCCGGTCCCGGACGATCGAAGCCTACGCCGTCCTGCTCGGCCACGTCAGCGGCCTGCGTGGATTCCGTTTCCGGAGCGTACTCGGAGCTGTACCCGTTCCGGTACTCGTCCTGTTGCGGCCAGTCGTCCCGGTAGGACTGCTCTTCGAACGGCGAGAACCTTTCCTGCGGGGATCCGTGGGCCGACGGCTGCTCCTCCTGGACCGGCTCCGCATAGGAGGGTTCCGGATAGCCACCGTTCGTCGGGAAGTACGTCTCGTCGTACGTCGGGCGCTGCGGCTCCTCGTACGCCGTTTGCTGGTCGTACCCGGGCTGCTCGGTGTACGCGGCCGGTGCGCCGTCGTACGCGGGCCTGCCCTCGTCGTAGGCGGGCCGCTCGCTCTCGTAGCCGGACTGGCCGTCGTCGTACCCGGGCTGCTGCCGGTCGTAGTCGTCACGGAAGGACGCGGCCTCGAGCTCCGGCTGGCCCTGCGACTGGGCCTCCAGGGCCGCGCGGCGCTCCTCACGCATCAGGGAGCGGCCGACCGGGTCCAGCTCACGTATGTCGTCCGGGACCTCGGCGTACCGGCTGTCGTCGAAGCCCAGCTCGGCGGCCGTGCGCATGGGCGGGCCCTGGAAGTTCTCGCCCTGGTAGGACTGCTGCTCCGGGATGATCTGCGAGACGGTGAACTCGTCGCCCTGGAGCTGGTGATCGCCACCGCCACCGTGGGTGATCGCGTCGGGCAGCATGACGAGCGAGGTCGTACCGGCCTGCTCGCCGGAGGGGCGCAGCTGGACCCGGATGCCGTGCCGGTCGGACAGCCGGCCGACCACGAACAGACCCATACGCTGCGAGATCGCGGCGTCCACGGTCGGCGGGTTGGCCAGCTTGTGGTTGATGTCCGCGAAGTCCTCGGCGGTGAGGCCGATGCCCTTGTCGTGGATCTCGATCATCACGCGGCCGTCGGGCAGCCGGGTCGCGGTGACGCGGACCTTGGTCTGCGGCGAGGAGAACGTGGTGGCGTTCTCCAGGAGCTCGGCCAGCAGGTGCACGAGGTCGGTCACGGCGCGGCCGTGGATCTCGGCCTCCGGGACGCCGGAGAGCTCGATGCGCTCGTACTGCTCCACCTCGGAGGAGGCGGCGCGCAGCACGTCGACCAGCGGGACCGGCTGGTCCCAGCGGCGGCCGGGCTCCTCGCCGGCGAGGACCAGGAGGTTCTCGCCGTTGCGGCGCATACGGGTCGCCAGGTGGTCCAGGCGGAAGAGGTTCTCCAGCTGGTCCGGGTCGGCCTCGTTGTTCTCCAGGTCGGTGATCAGGGTCAGCTGGCCCTCGATCAGGGACTGGTTGCGGCGCGAGAGGTTGGTGAAGATCGCGTTGATGTTGCCCCGCAGCAGAGCCTGCTCGGCGGCCAGTCGTACGGCTTCGCGGTGGACCTGGTCGAAGGCGCGGGCGACCTCGCCGATCTCGTCCGTGGAGGTGATCGGGATGGGTGCGACCCGGGTGTCGACCCGGCCCGGGTCGGTGCGCGAGAGCTGGTCGACCAGCATCGGCAGGCGCTGCTCGGCGACACCGAAGGCCGCGTTGCGCAGCTGGCGCATCGAGCGGCTCATCTGGCGGGCCATGAGCGAGGCGATGATGAACGCGGCGAGCAGGGCGATGATGACGATCGCGCCGTTGATGATGGCGTCGCGCTGCGCGTCGGAGGCGATCTGGCCCGCGTCGGCGACGGCCGTGTCGATGAGGTCGGCCTCGATCTGGTCGTAGCCGTCGAACTTGGCGGTGGCCGCGCCCATCCAGGTCGCCGGGGTGATGCCCTGCGTGGCCAGTTCGTCGGGGCTCCCGGCGGCGACTCCCTGGACCATCTTGTCCAGTGCGGGCGGGGCCACGAACTCGCGGCCCGCGGCCTCGGCCTGGCGCTCGGCCTCGGCGACCTGCTGCTGGCCCTCCTGGGTCTTCTGTGCCATGACCGTACGGAGCTTCTCGGCGTCCTGCGCCGTACCGCCGGAGATGTACTCCTGGACGGCGATGCCCTCCAGGTAGGCATAGGAGGTGAACGCGACCCGCTGCCGGTTGTACGTGGTCTCGTCTTCGCTGGGCCTGACGAGCAGGTGCATACCGATCGAGCGCTGCAGCGAGGCGGCGCCCTTGGCCAGCGCGACGGCGTACACGGTGCGGCCGTAGCTGGTGATGTTTCCGGTGCCGAGACCCAGCTCGTTCGAGAACTCCAGCAGAAGGTGCTCGATGTCGACGTAGTCCTCTTCGGTCTTCACCGGGTCCTGCGACGTGTTGTACGCGTTCTTGCGCAGGCCGGCGAGCGTCGGCTCGGCCTCCTCCACGAGCCGGAGTCGGCGCTCCAAGCCGTATCCGGAGGGCATGCCCTCGACGGACTTGTGGAAGGCGTCGGCCTTCTCGTCGGTGGTGGCGCGGACGTCCTCGACGATCTTCTCGTCCTCGGCGGACGGGTTCTCCTTGAGGAGCGGCTGGGCGGAGAGGTCGCGCTCGTTCAGCAGGGCCGCGGCATACTCCGAGGCGGAGGCCACGATCTGCGCGATCTTCTCGGCGTCCTGGGCTTCGTTCCAGGTGTCGATCGAGCTCTTCACGTTGAAGCCGCCCATGACCAGGCCGACCAGCACGGGTATGAGCAGGATGGCATTCAGCCTGGTCGGTACGCGCCAGTTACGCGGAGACAGCCGGCTGCCGCTGGGCGCGGGTGGCGCCGTCGGCTCCGTCCGGGGCACGGGTGCGGGTGCCGCTCCGCGCGGCGGCGGGGTGAAGTTGCCCCGTGCCGACGGCTCGGGACCGTTCTTGCTTCGCCTCACTCGACCAACAACCTCTCGGCGTCGGCACCAACGTTGTGCCGCGTGTGTCTTCCAGCCCTCGGCTACCGGGCAGTTCAGGCATTCCAGCACGTCAGGCTGAGCTCGTCCAAACACTCGGAACCGATGATTCCGGGCTGCGTAAGCCCCAGATAAAACGGTCATAAAGAGCGAGCCCCGCCAAAAGGCGGGGCCGTTGTGAGCACAGCGGCACCATGCGACCGCGACGCGTGTCGATGCCACGCGATATCTCTGTCGAAACGTTATGAACAGCCTGGCCGGCCGTGTCAAAGGACACAGCCGGCTCCAAGGCTTCTACGACAACTGCCGTACGGCATGGCTGATTTGTGTGCTACCGCAGACGCGCCATGAGCGCGTGCTCGACCAGCGTGATCAGCGCACTCTTGGCATCAGCCCGGTGCCGGGCGTCCGTCGTGATGATGGGGGAGTCGGGCCCGATCTGCAAGGCCTCCCTGACTTCGTCGGGGGTGTACGGCTGGTGCCCGTCGAAGCCGTTGAGGGCGATCACGAAGGGCAGACCGCTGTTCTCGAAGTAGTCGACCGCCGGGAAGCAGTCGGCGAGACGCCGGGTGTCCACCAGGACCACGGCGCCGATGGCGCCGCGTACCAGGTCGTCCCACATGAACCAGAAGCGGTCCTGGCCGGGCGTACCGAAGAGGTACAGGATCAGGTCCTGGTCCAGGGTGATACGGCCGAAGTCCATGGCGACCGTCGTGGTGGTCTTGTCCCCGGTGTGGGTGAGGTCGTCGATGCCCGCGGACGCGGACGTCATGACGGCCTCCGTGCGCAGCGGGTTGATCTCGGAGACGGCTCCGACGAACGTGGTCTTGCCCACGCCGAAACCACCCGCCACCACGATCTTCGCGGAGGTGGTCGCCCGGCCTCCGTCAGAGCTTGCGAAGTCCACTGAGCACCCTTTCGAGCAGTGTCACGTCCGGCTGGCCGCCGGCGTTCTCGTCGCCACCGGGCTGGTGGATGGCGACGAGACCGGCCTCCGCGAGGTCCGCGACGAGGATCCGTGCCACGCCCAGGGGCATGGACAGGAGTGCCGAGACTTCGGCAACAGACTTCACCTCACGGCAGAGGTGGCAGATGCGCTGGTGCTCGGGGAGCAGCCCCATCAGCTGCGCCGGGTCGGCCGTGGTGCTGATCAGTGCCTCTATGGCGAGCTGGTAGCGCGGCCGGGTCCGGCCGCCGGTCATCGCGTACGGACGTACCAGCGGCTGGTCGCCCTCGTCCCCGTACGGCTCTGCGTACGGATCGTGAGAGGCGGTGGGCGGGGTCATGAGTCCTCCGGGCGGGACAGCAAGTCGGTCAGTCGTGCCGTCGATGAGGGCCGGTGGGGGAGCGGGCGGCCTGACGGTGGGTCTTGCCTTGTGGGGGGGGGTTCTAGTGCAACAGGCTGCCTTGCAGTTCGGCCCGCAGGTCGGGCGTCAGTACGGCGCCCGCGCGGTCGACGAGCAGGGCCATCTCGTATCCGACGAGACCGATGTCGCAGTCCGGGTGGGACAGGACCGCGAGCGAGGAGCCGTCGGAAATGGACATCAGGAACAGGAAGCCGCGCTCCATCTCGACCACCGTCTGGGCCACCGTGCCGCCCTCGAAGATCCGGGAGGCACCGGCGGTGAGCGAGGTCAGTCCGGAGGCGACGGCCGCGAGCTGGTCCGCGCGGTCGCGCGGGAAGCCCTCCGACAACGCCAGAAGGAGTCCGTCGGCGGAGACGACGACGGTGTGGGACACCCCGGGGGTGTTGTCAACGAAGTTGGTGATCAACCAGTTGAGGTTCTGTGCTGCCTGGCTCATCTGGCTCAACTATCGCTCCTGCTGGTGAGTGGGGCTGGGGAAGCTGCCGGTCTGGCCCGAACCGGCCTGGCGACCCTGCTGGATGCCCCTACGAAGATTGGTCAGCCGACCGCGTACGTCATCGGGCGCACGCGAGACCTGCGGACCGCTTTGGTGCTGTTGTTGCTGAGCCGTCCCCGCGACGAGGTTCGCGCGGGGGACCCGGCGCGGCAGACCCGAGACGGTCACGCCACCCGCGGTGGGCTGGCGCACCTTCTCGGCCTGGCGGCCGAGTTCGTCATTGGGAGAGGCGCGCCAGGACGACGTGACGGCTGGAGCCGGTGCCGACGCCGGGCGCTGCGGGGCCGCGGGAGCCTGGGAGGGCTCCGGCGGGGTGGACATGGAGGACGTGGTGGACGCGGACTCGGTCCGGGAGCCGTTGCTCCGGCCCTGGTCCTGATCCTGGTCCTGTCCCTGGTGGAACCAGTTGGTCTCCAGGGTGTCGTACAGCGGTGTACGTCCGTCGCCGGGACCCGACGCCGGGGGCAGACCCTCGAGCTCCTGCTGCGGGGGATACGACGGCTGCGGGGGGAGCGAGGGGCGCCGACGCGGCTGCGGGCGCTGGGGACGCTTGCTGCCGTTCGTCCCGTTCGCACCGTTGGCCCCGGGGCGCTCGAACTGGCCGGTGTCGCCACCGCCCTGGCGCTCGCCGCGGCCGCCCGGGTCCGCGGCGGAACCGTTGTAGCCGGACGCCGGTGACCGCCCGTTCGAGGGCTGGTCCTGGCGGCCGTCGCGGCCGGGCACGGGGAACTGTCCGGTCGAGGACGGGTTCTGCCTGGCGGAAGGATTCGGCGGACCGAACACGTCCGGGCGTACGAACTGGCCGGTGCCCTGACCGGGACGCGGGATGTCGAAGTCGGAGGGACCGGTACCGGAACCGGGCCGCGGGGCGTCGAAGTCCGGCCGGGCGTACTCACCCGTGGAGCTCGAACCCTGTCGGTCGTCGATCCGGGGGATCTCCTCGGTCGAGCCCGGACCCTGACGGCCGTCCACGCGCGGCATGCGTGAGGTCGCGTCCGGCTCCTCGTGGCCGCGCGGGCCGTCCATCGAGTTGTGCGGAACCGGCGGCTGTGCGTTGTCGTCGCTCCAGCTGGTCACGCGCGGCTTGGGGTTGCCCCCGGGCAGCTCGGCACGCGGACCACCGGGCGGCGGCAGCTGCGGCTGCCGGGGACCACGGCCCTGCTCGGCGTTGCCGCTGTCGGGGCGCCGCGGCGGCGGTACGGAACCACGGGCGCCGAACGCCTCCTGGCGGCCACTGTCACCGAAACCGTCGAAGCCCTGCGGAGCACCCGTACCCGCGGCCTGAAGACCCTGCGGCGCACCCGGCGCGGCACCGGCCGGAGCCGACCTGCCCTGCGGCGGCGCGGGCGGCATCGGCGGCTGTGGCCCACGCGCTCCGCCCGGCCCACCCGGCTGACCGCCCGAGTCGCTCCCGGTCAGCGCCGGCCGCGGACCCGAGCCCGCGACCTGCCCGCGCTGCGGACCGGCGTTCAGCC
>NZ_BAAGPS010000002.1:148113-215670 GCF_054783935.1 Streptomyces pseudoechinosporeus | reverse complement strand
AGCGCTACGCGGGGGTCGTCCCATGGGTGGGACGAGCCCTGACGGGTGACCCTGAGTATTCACCCGAACTGTAGAGGCCGTACACCTCTCCACACGGCGGAACTGGCGCCTTGCGCCCCTCCGTTGCGGGAGACCGGCTACGGCAAGATCAAGGCTGCCCCGTTCGTGCGGCTGCTACGTCGTCTCCAGGACGTTGACCCGCGGCAAGGAACGGTGCCGGTGGTGTGCACCGGCTATCTCCGCCAGTGAGGGGCGGTTCAGCGCGCGGTAGGCCATCACGAGGAGTTCGTTGGCGAGTGTCTCACGGGCCGGGTCACCGCCCGAGGCCCAGTGCAGGTCGCGGCCCAGGACCAGGGCCTCCGCCGGATCGCCTGCCGAGCAACGGCGGCGGGCCTCCTGCAGGCTGGCCTCCAGGGCTGCGGCGTCCTCGAACAGGTCGTACATGTACGTCGCGAACTTGTACTCGTCGGCCTGGTTGTGGGCGGGGCGGTCCAGCGCGGTTTCGCCCGCCACGAGGGCGCCCGCGCCGTCCAGCGTGGTGATCCGGTCGAGGTCCACGGGTGGGATGATCGCGTCGTAGGCCGTGGAGTAGGCGATGCCCACCTCGGGCCGGTCCCCGGTCTCCACGGCAGTCAGTGCATCGCGTAGCAGGCCCAGGCGAAACCGCCGCGCGGACGCCTCCTCGTCCTGCACGTCGTCGTCCAGGTCGCGCCAACAGCGTTCTAGAATCGCGCGGAGCGCCTCCAGCGGTGTTCCCGAGGTAGTGTCGATTCCACCGCCGTCGTTGTTGTAGTAGGAGGCGACTCCACCGCACGTGCGGCCGTCGTCGAACCACAGGCCGTGGTGGAGGCCGTCGGAGCCGCCGTGCATGAACGTCAGGAACTCGGGCGGATCACGGTAATAGCGGCCGTGCACCCGTACATCGATGCCCTGGCACGGCTGCAGACCGGCGTCGGCGAACAAGTCCATGATGCCGGCCGGGGACACGTCCAGGTCACCGAGGGCCTGGTATTCGACCGGGGCGAGGGATCCCAGGAACGTCGAGAACCGGAAGATCGAATCCGGTAGTTCGAATCCCCAGTCCCGCAGGAAGCGCTCCTCGATGTGGGCCCGGCTCGCCGGCCTCTCGGTCTTCTTCCCGTGCATCGCATGCCCCCCCCGTTTATGGCGCACATATGGCCGCTGTTGGGAAGGCCGAGGCTACCGAACCGATGACACCGCTGGCATGGCGACCTGCGTGTTCAACTCCCGTACAGCCAGCTGTCGTACGCGGCGTTGTCGACCAGGTGGTAGAGCCCGAGCGCGCCGGGGAAGAGCACAAGGGCGAGGACTCCCGCCCGTACGAAAACCGGCGCCACGATGGTGCCGCTTTCGTACTGGCTGGTGATGGTGCCCCAGTCCCGCAAGCGTCTGATGTCACCCGAGCACGCCGTCCAGAAGCAGACTCCGACCACGATCCCTATCCCGGCGAAGACCATGGAGAACCCTGCCACCACGGCAAGGAACGTCTCGCGGTCATGATGGTCGGCGACGAAGAGTGTGCCGATAAAGAGCAGGGCGACGGCGGCGATACCCTGCACTGCTCCTCGCACCACGACGTCCTTGAAGCGCAGCCGTGGCAGACGTACGCCATCCTCGTCCGTGGCCCGTTGTGGGGTCGGTACTGCTCCAGTGCGCTGTGTACGCGTCATAGGCGGCAGGCTACCTGGGGGTAGAAAGTCAGCAGGACGAATCCTCCGGCCAGCCGCACCAGCGGCTGGCTGAGGGCAAATGCCCTCGAACAACAACCACTTGGCGCCACACCGTGCCAGGCTGGCCGCGCAGCCCAGACCCCCGATTCTGTTCTCGGGCTCGTCGCATGTGGCCCATGCCCGCGCGATCTGGGAGGAGGAGAGCCCTCCCGCGTAGCCCTGGGCCGAGGGCACCGAGCGGGTGACCCTAGTTCCAGGCGGCGCGGCCGAGGCCGCACGGCATGCCCAATTCGACCAGCGCCGTGAGCACTGGACAAGTCCCCTGACATGCATGGTTTTTGATCCCCCCTCAACTCGCAATGTGAGGAGCTCTGCATGGACCATCAGGACGTCGACGCCGCCGTGGCAGAGATGCTGCGGGTGCTTGGCCCCCATACCGCCGAGGACTGGACGGTGCCGGCGGGGCCGCTCGAATGGACCTGCTGGCAAACAGCAGCCCACATCGGCCACGACCTGCTGGCCTACGCAGGGCAGCTGGCAGCACAGCCCGCAGACGCCTACCTTCCCATCGACCTGAACGTCCGCCCCACTGCCTCGCCGGCCGAAGTACTCCAGGCCGTCACCGCCTGCGGCGGACTGCTCAGCAGCGCCCTGGCCACAGCCACCCCGACCCTGAGGGCCTGGCACTGGGGCCCGTGCGACCCCGAAGGGTTCGCGGCGATGGGCGTCGCCGAAACTCTGCTGCACACCTACGACATCACGCAGGGACTGTCCGTGGACTGGCTGCCACCAGCACCGCTGAGCGCAGCAGTACTCAACCGGCTCTTCCCCGCCGCCCCGCCCGGAGACCCCACTCAGGTACTCCTCTGGTGCACCGGCCGCAGAGAACTCGACGGCCTCCCTCGCCAAACATCATGGAGGTGGGAAGCAGCACGATCGGACTGATCGAGCTGACCTCGGCGAACGTTCCCGGTCACAGCACTAGCTCGCACCCGATCGCCGCGGTGGCCTCGGCGGCGGTACGGCGTTTGGCGCATGAGTGCTCTGGTGGTCAAAGGTCGTGGATGTCGGGGAGAGAGATGGCGGCTTCGGCGAACAGTCGGCGATAGAAGGGACCAAGGCCGTCGGGGAGGGTCAGGGATTGGAACGCCTCCTCGGCCGGCAGGAGACGGCGGTGGGCCATCTCGAAGCATGGGTCCCACCGAGCCAGACGCACCTCTGCTCGCCACATCGACCGGATCAGCACCAGCCCTTCCTGCGGGCCTCTCACACAAACGCCCCGGCTGAACCCGAGGAGCCGGCAATCCATCACCTCGGCGCAGGCTTCCTCACGGACCTCGCGACGCATCGTGTCGACCCACTGCTCGCGCTGCTCGGGGCGGCCGGCGGGCAGACCCCACCGCTGTCCGTCCGGGCTGACCACGAGGATCCGATCGCCGACGACGCACACCGCCTCCGCGCCGTGTGGCGTACCCGACGGTGGGTCAGGAGGTGGGTACCACGCAACGTGCCATTCCTGACCGTTGATGGATGCGGTGAAGTCGACGCCATTTCCAGCGAAGTCGTTCATGGTTTCGTTCCAGGTCCTGGGCTGTGAGATCGAGCCGACACTGCTGGCCAATCCCCTCTGGTGGGGCACCAGGTGCGAGAAAGCATGACACTTTCCGGGAAAGTGTCATGCTTTTCGCGGAGTGCCTGCCTGGATCGCGCGTCGCCGGCCGCGGTGCCAGTCGAGTTGAGATGAAGGCTGGCGGTTTCTTGATTCATGTCACTCAGCGTGGCGGAGTCTGCGTACGGTGAGGAGTCGCGGTGCGTGTGCGTGCGGTGACTGTCCGGCGTTTGTCCCGGGCTGTCCCGGCTGTGTCCGTGCCGTACGGGTACGGGTGCGCGTTGGAGGTGGGCAATGAGCGAGGACATGGACGAGGCGGGCTGGGGAATCGAGCCCGGGGACGAGATGGCACCGATGATCGAGGTCGTCGGCGGCGTGATCAAGTTCTACCGGGAGGCCGCTGGGATGCGGGCGGCCGAGTTCGCGGAGGCGATGGGGTACGGCGAGGACATGGTCCGCAAGATCGAGCGCGGAACGCGTATCCCCCGGTTGGAGTTCCTCTACCAGGCGGACGAGGTGCTGAACGCGGGCGGGGCGATCGCCGCGCTGCGGACGCACACGGAGAAGGCCCGCTATCCGAGGAAGGTGCGGGAGCTGGCTCAACTGGAGGGGCGGGCGGTTGAGTTGCTGTGGTACCGCACCCACAACCTTCATGGGCTGTTGCAGACGCCGGAGTACGCGAAGGCACTGTTCGAGACACGGCAGCCCGCGCTCTCGCCGGACGTGGTGGCACGGGAGACCGACGGGCGTATGGCCCGAAAGGCGATCTTCGAGCGGGAGCCTGCCCCGACGCTCGGTTTTGTCCAGGAACAGGTGACGCTGGAACGCCCCATCGGAGGGAAAATGGCGTTGCGTCGACAGCTCGAACACCTGCTGGAGGTGGCGCAGTTGCGGAACGTCACATTCCAGGTCATGCCGACCGACCGGGAGGATCACGCCGGAATGGATGGTCTGATCGACGTGCTGAAGTTCATGGACGGTACGGCGGTCGGGCGTTCCGAAGGCGCGTTCAACGGCCGCCCGGTCTCAAGCCCCAGAGACCTGCGGATCCTTGAACTGCGGTATGGCATGATCCGGGCGCAGGCTCTCACGCCGAGGGAGTCGCTGGCCTTCATCGAACGAGCGCTGGGAGAACTATGAGCACCCGTGAACTCCAGTGGTTCAAGAGCAGCTACAGCGACAGCAGCGAACCCGGCGACTGCGTCGAAGTCGCCACCACCCCCGCCACCGTCCACGTCCGGGACTCCAAGAACACTCAGGGTCCCTGCCTCGCCATAGAACCCGTCACCTGGACAGGCTTCGTGGCGCACATAATCGAGATGTGACCCCGGGAGGGGATCGGCTAGCGTGCCGTCATGACCGCCGCTGACGAGCAGAACGCCGCCCACCCCCGTTTCGCCGAGGCCCTGCGTGAGCTGGGCCTGGATGACCTGCAGCCGCAGATCCGCCGCTTCCCGGACGCCACCCGAACCGCCGTTGAGGCAGCCGCGGCGATCGGATGTGAGCTGAGCCAGATCTGCAAGTCGCTGATCTTCGCGGCGGACGGGGTCCCGGTCCTGGTGTTGATGGATGGGGCGTCCCGCGTGGACCTCAAGCTCGTGCAGCGGGAGTTGGATGCCGAGAAGGTCACGCGGGCCAAGGCGGACCTCGTGCGGGAGACGACGGGGTACGCGATCGGGGGCGTACCGCCCTTCGGGCATCGCACCAAGACCCGTGTCCTGGCGGACCGTTCGCTGCTGGATCACGACACGGTGTGGGCCGCCGCCGGTACTCCGTACGCCGTCTTCCCCATGGACCCGAAGACCCTGATCACCCACGCGGGCGCCACGCTGGTGGACGTGCGCGAGCAGTCCGCTTAATCGACGTGCCCCTACTCGTCGCGGCAGCCGTCCTCCTCGCCGCCGTCACCCACGCCAGCTGGAACGCGATCGCGCACCAGATCACCGACAAGCTCGTCGGGTTCACCCTGATCTCGGGCGGCGGCACGCTGATCGGCCTGGCCGCGGTCCCGTTCGTCCCCTGCCCGCGGCCGGGACGTGGCCGTACCTGATCGTCTCCGCGCTCATCCACATCGCGTATTACGTCCTGCTGATGCGCTCGTTCCGCCTCGGCGACTTCGGCCAGGCATACCCCATCGCGCGCGGCACCGCGCCCCTGGTCGTGACCGTGCTGGCGGCGGTCTTCGCTCACGAGGTCCCCAACGGCTGGGAGCCGCCCTGTCCGTCGCGGCGTACGGCCTCGTCCTGTGGGCACAGACGAAGGCGGAGCTCGCTCCCATCGCGGCCTTGCGCGAGTCGTCAGTCAAGCTCTGCTCATGCGGTAATAACTTGGCTGGTCAGGGGGCTGGATGAGGGACTCCCGTACGCCCCGGCCTCGTCGCGCCCATGAGAGCGTGTTGAGAGAGTGTTTAGGGATGTTCAGTAGGGATGTGTCACCTTTGAGGCCAGCGGCTTTCATAACGCTTCACCCTGTAGGAGCGCATTCGCGCACTCCGAGGTGCTGATCGGACCGCCCGTTTAGTTCGCACATGCCGCTCGAATTCCGTCTGGTTTAGCAATGGGATGGAAGCTCCCTACTGGTAGGGAGCTTCCAGGTATTTCAGGCCATGTGTGTTGGTAATAAAACCAGGCAAAGCATGTTGAAACGGTCGGCGTGAATCAACATCAAACGCCCACTCAGTGACCGTGTGAGGCCGTGTGCCCGAGTGGTTCAGGGACTCGCCTGCGCTGCATCCATCAGCGGGCTCCGCCCGCGGGGAGTTACGCGGGTTCGATTCCCGCCACGGCCTCCAAAGCTGGTCTGATCAGCAGGAATGAGGAGCCCTGTCTTTTGTCGGGCCCCCTTTTCGCATATGGGAAGCCCCGCCCGACTGTCTTTCTCACCGTCGCCGGACGGGGCTGCGCAGGTGCTTCGACTTCCGAGGTCGCCGCCGTCAGAGGGGGGGGAGGAGAGCGGCGGGGTCAGCTGCGGGGACTGCGCCGGTGACGGGTTCGGTGCCTGCACCGACGGCGGTGCCGGGGGCTTCGGCGATGGGGGTGAGGATGCCGCCGACGGTGGTGCCGGCGGCGCTGGCGCCGCTGTCGACGCAGGTGCCGGTGGGGTAGTTGGAGATTTCGCCATGACAGGGGGGTGGCGCGGCGGCGGCGGGGCCGACGGCGGTCAGGATCAGTACCAGGCCGAGTCCGGTTGCGGCGGCCAGGTGCCGTGCGCTCATGTGTCGCATGGAAAACGCTCCCCTTTCACGGGCTTCACATCCAAATGCCCAGCAGGCTTGGATCTGCTCGGATCTTCATGGAACCAGGTGGGTCGGGGCGCGGGCGTCTTTGGCGCGCGTGCGGGCATTCTTTGGCACGCATGCGGGCATCTTTGGCGAGCATCTGGGCTAATTAGTGCGACCGCACCCGCCTGCGGGCCGCATCGGTCGGCCTGAGTGATTAGCGGCCGCGGGGAGCCGCTCAGTCCAGCGGGTTCGGCTTGATGTCTACCCGGTCTGTGTCGAACCCCCTGCCCTTCCTCTTCGGCGGGCGGACAACCACGGCGGCGAACAGGAACCGGTAGATCGCGTTCATGCGCGCGTAGTCCTCCTCCAGCTCCAGCCGCTCCCAGTTCGCTTTGGCGTCGGGTCCGGCGATCCCCTTCAGGACGGCGATCGGTCGTTTCACGGTCTTGCGTTGACGCTCCTTCATCCGCTTGAGGACGGGCGCACGCATGGCCTGGAAGTCGGCGGTCGTGAAGTCGTCATCGTTGAGCCACAGCTCTTTCAGTTCCCGAAGCTTGGCCCGGTCCTTCTCGTCTGCTGCAACGTCGGCCTCGGGGCGCACGGTCGTCGCGGGCTCATGGCCTGAGGTGTCCAGCTTGGTCAGCACCTCGATTGCCACGTCCCTCACGAACGCTTCGAGAGGTCCGGCCACGACAGAGCGATTGCACTTCGTCTGGCCGACCTCGTCGGCACGGGTGCACCGGTAGTAGGCGTACCGACCGCTGTTCGTACCACCCATACGCGCTCCACAAGCGCACGTCGCGACTCCACGCAGTAGGTAACGCCGGGTCGGTTGCTTCTGCTTCTCCCTAGAGCGCTCGGCCCGGTACTCCTTCTGCCGCTGCACCTCATCCCACTGTCCACGGTCGATGATGGCGGGCCATGTCCCAACCCCCACCTCTTCACCCTGGTGGATCCGAACGCCCGCCACGAAGTTGGACGACAGCAGATGACGAACGTTCTCGGGCTGCCATGTCTTGCCCTTGGACGTGAGGATCGAACGTGCCGTGAGGTCCTGGGCGATGTGCATCGGCGACTCGCCATCCAGGTAGCGGCGGAAGACCTCGCGAACGATCTTTGCTTCCTCCTCGATGATCGCGCGGCCGTCGCTGGTGTAGCCATACGGGCGGTTGCCCACGTGAGGGTTGCCCTCGCGGGCCTTGTCCTTCAGGGCGTACTTCAAGCGTCGCGACGCGTCGTCAGAAGAGCGGCACGCGTGGGCCACCTCGATACGGAGGATGAACCGGTCGTCGGGGTCCGACAGGTCACGCCGGTTCGCCTCGCCGTGCAGCAGGACGCGCTTGTCGTCGGCTATGGAGAGCAGCTCTTCGAGGTCCTTGGGCTGCCTCATGAGGCGGTCAGGGTGGTAGACGATGACGTGCCGGATCTCGCCTTCCCCCATCGCCTTCAGCATCTCTTCCCAACCCGGCCGCTTGCGGTTGCGCTGCCACGCAGAACGGTTGTTGTCCACGTAGACGTGAGCCGACTCGACACGGAGCTGAAGCCGTTCGGCGATCTCCCGGCAGATGCGTTCCTGCCGGTCGACTCCGGTTTGGTCCTCGTCCTTGGTGTGCGAGATGCGGCAGTAGATGGCGGCGGGCTCGCCCGGAGTGATGGCGGCCCTCGCTAACTTTGATCGACTCATGCCAAATACTGTATGAGCGGGGTATGACATCGATCATCGTCGGCGCGGCCATCGGCGCGGTGTTCTTCAAGGAGCGGTTCGGAGCGCCGCGCATCGCTGCGGCGGCGCTCCTCGTGGTGGGGATCGGGCTGATGCTGCACGCGGGGTGAGCCTGGTGGACCACTGGGGGAGTCCTGGCCCGGTCGGCCACGACGATCCCGGCACAGTCGGCGGTCGGCTACGACGACTGCGCCGCCCGTACCGCCCGTACCAGCGCCTGTGCCCGCGGATCCGCCGTCACCGTCTTGCGGAAGCCGTTCGTCACGTAGCCGAGAGCGATGCCCGACTCGGGGTCGGCGAAGCCGAGGGGGCCGCCGCGGCCCGGGTGGCCGAAGGAGCCGGGGGACAGGAAGGGGGAGGCTGAGCCGTGGAGCATGTAGCCGAGGCCGAAGCGGGTGTTGATCACCAGGATGCGGTCGGGGCCCGCGGATTCCTCCGTGCGGGCCGCTGCCAGCGTCTGCGGCGTGAACAGGCTTGGTACGCCGTCCACTTCACCGATCAGCGAAGCGTAGAAGCGGGCCAGGCCGTCCGCCGTCGCGATGCCGTTCGTCGCGGGGAGGGCGGCAGCGCGGTACGCGGGGTCGTTCTGGTCGGGGAACGGGGTGATCGCGGCGAAGGCCCGTCGGGTGAGCGAGTCCGGGTCCTCGTACGCCTCGGAGACCGACCGCTTCGGCCGGCTGCGCAGGCCTCCCGCCGAATCGACCGGTGTCTCGAGACGGCCCGCCCGCCCCACACGTCCCGCCTCGGAGGCTGGCAGCCCGACCCACAGATCCAGCCCCAGTGGCCCGGCGATCTCGTCGGCGATCCACTTCCCGATGCCCCGGCCGGTCACCCGCCGCACCAGCTCGTCCACGAGCCAGCCGTACGTCAGCGCGTGATATCCGTGCCCGGAACCCGGCTCCCACACCGGGGCCTGCCGCGCGACGGCCTCCGCGCCCCGCAGCGGATCCAGCGCCTGAGCCGGAGTCAACGGCCGGTCCAGCACCGGAACCCCGGCCCGATGCGCCAGCACATGCCGCACCAGCACCCGCTCCTTGCCCGCCGCCTTGAACTCGGGCCAGTACTCCGCCACCGGAGCGTCCAGGTCCAACTGCCCGCGTTGATGCAGGAGAAGGGGTACGGCCGCTGCGATTCCCTTCGTCGCCGAGCGTACGATCTGAGCGGTCCCGCGTTCCCAGGGAGTCGAGGAGCCCTCCACATCCCGCAGACCGGCCCACAGATCGACCACCCGCCGCCCGTCGCGGTACACGACGACCGCCGCACCCCGCTCACCCAGCACCGCGAAGTTACGTACGAACGCGTCCCTGACCGGCTCGAAGCCCTCCGCCACTGTGCCGTTCACGTCCACGCCCGCGCTCCCTGTCTCATCACAGCCGACAGTGGAGGCAACACCAGCCCACAGCCGGCGATTCCTAGCCCAGCAGGATCGTGACCTCGATATTGCCCCGCGTCGCGTTCGAGTACGGGCAGACCTCGTGAGCCGCGTCCACCAGCTTCGACGCGATGCCCGGATCGAGGACGGGGAGCGAGACGCTGAGGGCGACCGCGAGTCCGTAGCCCCGCTGCTTGTTCGGCCCGATGCCGACCTTCGCGGCGACCGTGGACCCGGTGAGATCGAAGCCGGCGCGGCGGCCGACGAGGACCAGCGCGTTGTGGAAGCAGGCGCTGAAGCCGGCCGCGAACAACTGCTCCGGATTCGTGCCATTGCCGTCCCCGCCGAGCGCGGGCGGCATCGCGACCTTCAGCTCGATCTGGCCGTCCTGGCTGGTGACATAGCCCTCGCGACCGCCGTGCGCGGTGGCCTCGGCGACATACATGATCTTTGTCGGGCGGGTGTCGACAACAGCGGTGCCATCAGTCATGGTTGGCCTCCCCCAGAAGGCATGCGCACAAGTACATCGTGCACAAGGTACTTGGCGGTAGCCGGGCCCCTGTTACCGGGGGGTAGCAACCGTGGGTAACGCGAGATCAGCGGGTACGGTCCGCCGCGGCCTCCGCCTTCTCCGCCAGCCGCCACAACTCCTCGCGCAACCGCGCGACCTCCGGCCCGCCGAGCCCCGTCGCCGTGAGCAGTGCGCCCGGTACGCACTCCGCGCGCTCCCGCAGTTCCTCCCCGCGTCCCGTGACCGCGACGAGTACCGACCGCTCGTCCCGCGCCGACCGCTCACGCCGGACCAGGCCCGCCGCCTCCAGTCGCTTCAGGAGCGGGGACACCGTGCCGTAGTCGAGCCGCAGGGCGGCCGCCAGCTCCTTGACCGGCGTCTCGCCGCGCTCCCACAGGATCAGCAGGACGAGATACTGCGGGTAGGTGAGGCCGAGTTCATCGAGCAGCGGGCGGTACGCGGCCGTCACCGCGCGGTGGGCGGCGTACAGCGCGAAGCACAGCTGGTCGTCCAGGAAGAGCGAGCCCTCGTCGTTCGTCACGCGCCCATTGTCACGGAGCGCGGATCGAAGCCGAAGGGCAGCTCCAGACGGTGCTCCCGCATCAGCTCCTCGTCCGAGAGAAGTTCGCCCGTCTTGCCGTCCGCGGCGATCACGCCCTCGCTGAGGATCAGGGAGCGGGGGCACAGTTCGAGGGCGTACGGCAGGTCGTGGGTGACCATGAGCACGGTGACGTCCAACGACCGCAGGATGTCGGCGAGTTCGCGCCGCGAGGCGGGGTCGAGGTTGGACGACGGCTCGTCCAGGACAAGGATCTCCGGCTCCATCGCGAGGACGGTCGCGACCGCCACCCGCCGCCGCTGCCCGAACGACAGATGGTGCGGGGGACGGTTCGCGAAGGCCTCCATGCCGACCCGCTCCAGCGCCGTGCGTACGCGCGCCTCCAGTTCCGGCCCCTTCAGGCCGGCCGCCGCGGGTCCGAAGGCCACGTCCTCGCGCACGGTCGGCATGAACAGCTGGTCGTCCGGGTCCTGGAAGACGATGCCGACCTTCCGCCGGATCTCGGCCATGTGCTTCTTGCCGACGGGCAGCCCGGCGACCGTCACGGTGCCGGTGCCGCCGGTCAGGATGCCGTTGAGGTGCAGCACGAGCGTGGTCTTCCCGGCGCCGTTCGGCCCGAGCAGCGCCACCCGCTCACCGCGCGCGACGGTGAAGTCGACGCCGAACAGGGCCTGGTGGCCGTCGGGGTACGCGAAGGCCAGTCCGGCCACTTCCAGAGAGGGGGTCGTCACAGAGTCCATCCCAACAGACACACGACAAGGGCCGCACCGGGCAGGGCAAGGGCGTACGACCACTGCGCCCGGGATGCGGTCACCTCGTCGATGACCGGCATGGAACCGGTGTAACCCCGGCTCACCATGGCGAGATGCACCCGCTCCCCGCGCTCGTACGACCGGATGAACAGCGCGCCCGCCGACTTGGCGAGGACGCCCCAGGACCGTACGCCCCGGGCCTCGAAGCCACGCGACTCCCGCGCGATCTTCATCCGCCGCATCTCGTCCGCGATGACGTCGCCGTAGCGGATCATGAAGGAGGCGATCTGCACCAGGAGCGGCGGAAGCTTCAACCGCTGCAATCCCAGGAGGAGTTCGCGCAGTTCGGTGGTCGAGGCGAGCAGTACGGAGGCGGCGACGCCGAGGGTGCCCTTGGCCAGTACGTTCCAGGCGCCCCACAGGCCGTTGACGCTCAGGGACATCCCGAGTACGTCCACGCGCTCGCCCTGCGCCACGAACGGCATCAGTACTGCGAAGGCCACGAACGGCACCTCGATCAGCAGCCGCTTCAGGAGGAACCCGGCCGGCACGCGGGCCGCGTACGCCACGCTCGCCAGCAGCAGCGCGTACAGCGCGAAGGCCCACATCGCCTCGCGCGGGGTCGAGACGACGACGATGACGAAGGCGAAGACGGCCGCGAGCTTGGTGTGCGGCGGCAGGGCGTGTACCGGCGAGTGCCCGTGCCGGTAGAGCTTGTGCGCGTGGCCCGCGCCCATGTCAGACGGTTTCCTCGACCTGGGAGGGCGAGGTCTCGGACGTACGGCGCTTGCGGACGGACCAGAAGACGCCCGTGCCCGCGACCACCGTGACGCCGACGCCGATCACGCCCGCGAGGCCGCCGGAGACACGGGAGTTGGTGATGCCCTCGATGCCGTAGTCGGCCAGCGGGGAGTCGGCGGCGGCGTGGTCCTCGGCCTTGGCGTCGATGCCCTTGTCGGCGGCGACCTTCTCCAGGCCATCGGGGCTGGCGGAGGCGTAGAAGCTGACGAAGCCGGCGAGGACGAGGGAGGCGGCGAGGCCGACGAGCAAGACCTTGCGGGGGGACCGGGCGGCGACCGGGGCGGGTTCGGCGGCCGGGGCGTCGACCAGCTCGCCGTTCACGCGGAGCTTCAGCGGGGCGGTCAGTCCGCGGGCGCCGTACACGAGGTCCGGTCGTACGGCGATGACGGCGCCGACCGTGAGCGCGGTGATCGTGGCCTCGCCGATGCCGATGAGGACGTGGACGCCGACCATGGCGGTCAGGACCTGCCCGATGGGTACGTCCGTGGTGCCGCCGATCGCGTAGACGAGCGTGAAGGCCGCGGCGGCGGCCGGCACGGAGAGCACTGCGGCGATGAACGCGGAGACGGTAATGGATCGGCGCTTCTTGGGCAGGAGTTTCACGAGGCCGCGGAAGGCCGCGTACGCCACGACCGTCGTGACCACCGCCATGATCGTGATGTTCACGCCGAGCGCGGTGAGGCCGCCGTCCGCGAAGAGGATGCCCTGCATGAGCAGCACGACGGAGACACAGAGGACCCCGGTATAGGGGCCGACGAGTATCGCCGCGAGGGCGCCGCCGAGGAGGTGGCCGCTGGTGCCTGCCGCGACCGGGAAGTTCAGCATCTGCACGGCGAAGATGAACGCGGCGACCAGGCCCGCGAGCGGGGCGGTCCGCTCGTCGAGTTCGCGCCGGGCGCCGCGCAGACTCACGGCGACGGCTCCGGCGGCGACGGCTCCGGTGGCCAGGGAGACGGGGGCGTTGATGAATCCGTCGGGCACGTGCATGGATGGGCTCCGCTTCCGGGGTCCGGCCGGCTGGCTAACCGTTTGATGATAGTGCCCTGTTGCGAACGGCTTGCAAGAGCGAGGTATCCATCAATAGCTCGGGAGCGCAATCCACAAAATATGCGACATTGGATAGAAATCAGCCCAAAGGGTTCTCACAGGGTCCCCGGACCCCCGGCGAAGGAGCGACCGATGTCCGCCGTCGAGCAGTACGCGCGCGCCCACATCGTGACGGATGCGGCGGAGGACCCGCCCGCGGTCCCGGTCGCCCTCCGCTACGACCCCGAGGCCGAGTCGCCCGAGGTGCACATCACACTCCCCGGCCACCACGAGTGGGCCGTCGACCGCGAACTCCTGGAACGGGGCCTGCGCACTCCGGCCGCCTCCGGTGACATACGCATCTGGCCGTGCGGCCGGGTGCAGGCCGTGATGGAGTTCCACTCGCCGAAAGGGGTGGAGGTCGTGCAGTTCGACGTGAAAGCGCTGGTCCGCTTCCTCCGTCGTACGTACACGGCGGGGGCGCCGGTGGCTCACTAGCGAGCCCCGCACCCGTCAGGGGCGCGGGGAGGCGCAGGTTTTCAGGGGCGCGGGGCTGTGACATATGCGGCTCCGCCACGATGGGGGTCCCCCGCTCGAGCCTGTTCGAGAGTGGGGGAGCGACCAGCCACAACGGACCCGCAGTGTCGAACCGTGCTTCCAGCGGAGCGCCTAGCTACCCGCCTTCAGCATCGCCGCCACGATCGGGCCCGCCGTCTCACCGCCGTGCCCGCCCTGCTGCACCACACCCGCCGCGGCCAGGTCGCCCTTCCACGCCGTGAACCAGCCGTTGGGCTTCTTCTGGCCGTCCACCTCCGCGGAGCCGGTCTTGGCGCCGGAGTCGGAGCCGAGGCCGGCCATCGCCTCGGCCGCCGTACCCGCCGCGGCCGTGTACTGCAGCAGTTCCTGCAACTGGGCCCGCGTGGAGGAGGACAGCGAACGGGGCGCCTTCGCCAACGTACGGTCGTCGACGTCCGGAGACACCAGGTAGGGCTGGTGGAAGGTGCCCGTCTTCGCCGTCGCGACGACCGACGCCATGTTCAGCGGGTTCATCCGGACCGCGCCCTGGCCGATCAGCGAGGCCGCCATCTGGGCGTCCGACTGCACCGGCACCGCGCCGTCGAAGCTGGACACCCCGATCTGCCAGTCGTTCTTGCCGAGCCCGAAGACCTCCTGGGCCTGCTTCGTCAGATCGTCGTCGCTGAGCTTCTTGGCCTGGCTGATGAAGGCCGTGTTGCAGGAGCGCGCGAAGCTCGCCTTGAACGTGCCGCCCTTGATCTCGAACTTGTCGTCGTTCTGGAACTTCCAGCCGCCGTAGGTGAAGAACTTGGGGCACGGGTGCTGCTTGTCCGTCGACGCGAGCCTCTTGTCCAGGAGCAGCGACGCCGTGATGATCTTCATTGTGGAGCCGGGTGCCAGGGAGCCCTGGAAGGCGGTGTTGAAGCCGTGGCCGGAGTTCGCGACGGCCAGGATCTCGCCCGTCGACGCCTTCGTCATGACCACCGACGCCTTGGGCTTCTTGGCCACCTGGTCCTCGGCGGCCGCCTGGAGGCTCGGATTGAGGGTCGTACGGACCGTGCCGGGCGTCCCCTTGCTCAGTTCCAGGAGCGTCTTGTCGGGGGTCCCCTCGTTGCCCTCGGTCGCCTTGGCGGAATCGCCGGAGGAACCCTTGCGGATCACCCGCAGCTCGATGCCCGCCTTGCCGCCGGCCTTCTCGCCGTACTTCTCGCGCAGGCCGTCAAGGACCGTCCCCAGGGACGGGTACTTGGCCGCGGTCAGCTCGCCGCCGTCCCGGTCCAGCGCCTTGACCGGCGGTGTCCCGGCTTCCCCGGTGACCAGCCGGTCGCCGTCCTGAAGGTCCGGGTGGACGACGGAGGAGTGCCAGTCGACCAGTGGCTTTCCGTCCTCGGCCCGGCGGACGACGGTGAGCTGGGAGTCGTACGAGAGGGCTTTCGTCTGGCCCTTGTAAGAGACCGTGCCCTTGACGGAGAACGGCATCTTTGCGCCGGATCTGGTGCCGGGCGTGAGGGTCACGTCCTTGATGTGCGCCTCTTTGCCGTACCCGGTGAGCAGCGTACGGGCCGCCGCCGTGTCGTTCGTGGCGGTGGCGGCCCCGGTGACGTCACCGCCCTGCCAGGCCGTGAGGAACGTCGTGGCCGCCGACTTGACCTCGGCCGCCGACAGCGGGCCGGTCTTCACGGCCGCCTTGCGTTCGGCGGCCGTCGACGCGCTGTCGTCGGCCGCCGCCCCACCGCCGTACACGGTGTAGACGCCGAACCCGGCCCCACCGACGACCACGGCGATCATCCCGCTGATGACGGCGGGCTTCGTCCTGCCGCGCTCTCCGGCGCGTCCCCTCTTGCCCACGGCTCCCGTTCCTCCGCTGTTGCCTCAGTATTCTCACGTTCCACTTAGAGAACGAGAGCCAACAGCCTAGGGTCCCGGTGTGACAGGAGGGACCTCAGCCGGACGCTCGTAGCACGGCTGCGACAATCGGGCCCGCCGCGTCGCCGCCGCGACCGCCCTCCTGGGTCATGGCCGCCGCCGCGATGTCGTCGCGGTAGCCGGTGAACCAGCTGTTGGACGTCTCCTGCCCGTCGACCTCCGCCGAACCGGTCTTCGCGCCGATGCTGCCGCCGCCGAGGTCCTTCATCGCCTCGGCCGCGGTGCCGCTGACCGCGGTGCGGTTCATCATCTGGCGCAGTTGCGCGACCGTGCCCGCGTCCAGGCCCTTCGCGGTGGCCAGTTCACGGTCGTCGAGGCTCTGCGGCACGATCACCGGCTGCCGGAAGGTGCCCGTCATGGCGGTCGCGGTGACCGAGGCCATGTTGAGGGGGCTCATCTGGACCTGGCCCTGGCCGAGCATGTTGGCCGCTGTGTCGGGGCCGCCGGAGGCCGGGACGGAGCCGTCGAAGGACGCGATGCCGGTCTTCCAGTTGTCACGGCCGAGACCGAAGCGCTCCTGGGCTTCCTTCGTGAGCGAGTCGACCTTCACCTCGTCCGCGTACTTCACGAACGCCGTGTTGCAGGAGCGCGCGAAGCTCTCCGAGAGGGTGGCGTTGTCGTTGGGCTTCATGCCCTCGATGTTCTTGAAGGTCTGGCTCTGCCAGGTCGCCTCCGGCGGGCAGGGCGCGGGTCCGGTCGCGGTCGTGACGCCGTTGTCGATCAGCGTCGCCGCGGAGATGATCTTCATCGTGGAGCCCGGCGCGAGCTCGCCCTGGAACGCCGCGTTGAACTGGTCGGACCGGTGGTTGGCGACCGCCAGCACCTCCCCGGTGCTCGGTTTCACCGCGACCACCGACGACTCGGAGTACTCCTTGACCGCCTTCTCCGCGGCGGCCTGCGCGCCCGCGCTGAGCGTGGTGCGCAGCTTGCCCGGCTCGCCCTCCGCGAGCGTGAGAAGCGTCTTGTCGCCCGCGTTCTCGTCCGCGCTCCGGACCGCCAGCTCGACACCCGGGGTGCCGCCCGCGCTGTCGCCGTACTTCTCCCGCAGCTGGTCCAGGATCGGCCCGAGCGAGGGGTACTTCTCCTTGGTCAGCACGGTGTCGTTCCGGTCCACCGCCTCGATCGGCGGGCTCGCCGCCTCACCCGTGACCAGGGAGTCGCCCTCCGCCAGATCCGGGTGCAGCACGGTCGGCTGCCAGTCGACCAGCGCCCGGCCGGTGGTGTCCCCGCGTACGACGGTCAGCTCGCTCTTGTACGCCAGGGGCTTGCTCTTCCCCTCGTACGACACCGTGGCCGCGACCGAGAACGGGACCGTCCCGCCCGACGGCGTACCCGGCGTGATCTTCACGTCGGTCAGATGCGCCTCGGTGCGGTAGCCGGCGAACAGGGGCTGGGCCACGCCCGCGTTGTTCGTGTACCCGGCGGCCTTGGCCGCCTCGCCCTGCTCCCAGGCCGCGAAGAACTTCTCGCTGGTCTCCTTGACCTCGTCACCCGACGGCGGACCGGTCTTCACGGTCTCGCCCCCGTCCGAGCCGCCCCCGCTGATCGCCGACACGATGTTGAACGCGCCGTACCCGGCACCCCCGACCATCACCGCAAACACCCCGCCCACAATGGCGGTCTTTGCCCCCTTGCGCATAGCGCGATCCCCTCCCCAGGGCCTTTCTGAACATGTTCAGAAAAGCGCTCAACTACCGCACTGTATGCGGGAGGAGGGGCCAGTGTGGCCACTGTTCCCTGATTGTTAAACCGAGGTGTCCGGTAGCCGGCCGGTTCCTCAGACCCAGGTATCCAGCCACATCCGTGAACGCCAGGTGTCTATCGGGATGGCCTGGCCGGTGTAGATCGGCCAGAAGTAGATGAAGTTCCAGGCGATCAGCAGGACCAGGACGCCCGCCGTGGCCGCGCCCGCCACACGGCGGTGTTCGCTCGAACCGGGCGGTCCCAGGATCGCGCCGATCATCATCGCCACGGCCAGGCAGAGGAAGGGCAGGAAGACGACCGCGTAGAAGAAGAAGATCGTGCGCTCCTGGTACATGAACCAGGGCAGATAGCCGGCCGCGATGCCGCAGGCGATCGCGCCCGCGCGCCAGTCGCGGCGGAAGAGCCAGCGCCACAGCACGTAGAGGATCGCGAAGCCGGCGGCCCACCACAGCAGGGGCGTGCCGAGGGCGAGGACCTCGCGGGCGCACTTCTCGCCCGCGTCGACGGGGCAGCCGTCCTTGCCGGGCCGCAGGGACTCGTAGAAGTACGAGACCGGGCGCCCTGCGACGATCCAGCTCCACGGGTTCGACTCGTAGGTGTGCGGCGAGGAGAGGCCGACATGGAACTCGTACACCTGGTGCTCGTAATGCCACAGGCTGCGCAGCCAGTCGGGCAGGAAGGTCCAGTTGCCGCCCTTGCCCTCGGTGGCCGCCCAGTTGCGGTAGTGGCCGCCGGAGCCGTCGGAGGGGGACAGGATCCAGCCGGTCCAGGAGGCGAGGTACGTGACGAGCGCCACCGGCACGGTCGCCACGAACGCCAGGCCGGTGTCGCGCTTGAGGACCGCCTTGTACGGGTGCCGGGCGCCCGCGACCCTGCGCGAGCCGACGTCCCACAGGACTGTCAGCAGGCAGAACGCGACCAGGACGTACAGGCCGCTCCACTTGGTGCCGAAGGCGAGGCCGAGCATCAGGCCGGCCGCCCAGCGCCAGGGCCGTAGGCCGAGGCGGGTCGTCTCGGCGATGTGTGCGTCCGGGCGTACGACTCCGTCCTCATCCGGCGGCAGCGCGGCGGCGAGGCGTGCGCGCGTCCTGTCCCGGTCGACGACCAGGCAGCCGAAGGCCGCGAGCACGAAGAACATCAGCACCTGGTCGAGCAGCGCCGTGCGGCTCATCACGAAGTGCAGCCCGTCGACGGCCATGAGAGCGCCCGCGAGACAGCCGAGGAACGTCGAGCGGAACAGCCGGCGGCCGATACGGCACAGCATCAGCACCGACAGCGTGCCGAGCACGGCCGTCATGAACCGCCAGCCGAAGGGCGTGAACCCGAACAGCCACTCGCCGAGCCCGATCACGTACTTGCCGACCGGCGGATGGACGACGTACGCGGCTTCCGAGGGGATCGGGACGTCGCCGTTGCTCCGCAGGATCAGGGCGTCGGCGTTCTTGGCCCAGTTGACCTCGTACCCGCGGTGGATGAGCGCCCAGGCGTCCTTGGCGTAGTACGTCTCGTCGAATATCACCCGCTTCGGGCTGCCCAGGTTCCAGAACCGCATCAGGCCCGCCAGCAGCGTGACCAGCAGCGGCCCCACCCACGCCGACCAGCGCACCACAAGCGCGGCGGCCGGCTTCGACAGCCCGAACGCCGCCCACAGGTGCGGGCTGGGCTGGGCGTACGCGGGCACCAGACGGTCACGGACATCGCTTCTGGCCCGGCTCGTGTAGCCGAACCGGCGAAGCCGCAGCTGCCACGACGGCCGCTGCTCTTCGACGCCCTGTCCCTGCCGGGTGTCCGTGGAAGACGCGGTACTGGTCACCGCGCCATCGTAGGGAACCCTTCTGCGCGGGGCCTCTTTATCGGCCCTGCGAGGATGGAACCGTGACAGGAACCCTTGTACTCGCAGGCACTCCCATCGGGGACGTCGCGGACGCACCGCCCCGGCTGGCCCAGGAGCTGACGGCCGCCGATGTGATCGCCGCCGAGGACACCCGGCGGCTGCGGCGGCTGACACAGGCGCTGGGCGTGCAGCCCGCCGGGCGGGTCGTGTCGTACTTCGAGGGGAACGAGTCGGCCCGTACGCCCGAGCTCGTGGAGGCCCTGGCCGGCGGGGCGCGCGTGCTGCTCGTGACCGACGCGGGGATGCCGTCCGTGTCCGACCCCGGCTACCGGCTGGTCGCCGCGGCGGTGGAGCAGGACATCCGGGTGACCGCCGTACCCGGCCCGTCCGCCGTGCTCACCGCGCTCGCCCTGTCCGGGCTGCCCGTCGACCGGTTCTGCTTCGAGGGCTTCCTGCCGAGGAAGGCGGGCGAGCGGCTCTCCCGGCTGCGCGAGGTCGCCGGGGAGCGGCGCACGCTCGTGTACTTCGAGTCGCCGCACCGGCTGGACGACACGCTCGCCGCGATGGCGGAGGTGTTCGGGGCCGACCGCCGGGCGGCCGTCTGCCGGGAGCTGACCAAGACGTACGAAGAGGTCAAGCGCGGTCCGTTGGGCGAGCTCGCGGCCTGGGCGGTGGAGCGCGTCCGCGGGGAGATCACCGTTGTTGTGGAGGGGGCGCCGGAGAAGGGTGCCGAGGAAGTGGACGACGCGGAACTGGTGCGGCGGGTGCGGGTGCGGGAGGAGGCGGGGGAGCGGCGTAAGGAGGCCATCGCGGCGGTCGCCGCCGAGGCGGGGCGCCCGAAGCGCGAGGTCTTCGACGCGGTGGTCGCGGCGAAGAACGCCGTGCGCACCGCCCCGTAGGGGCGCCCGCGACAGGGGGGCGCCCCATGGGTGGGTAAATGCGCCCCGGCAAAGGTAAAGCTCACGTCTCTCACCAGGAGCTTTGGGGCAAGGAACGGCCAAGACGGCTTCAATAGTCGACAGGTCTCGTGACCTCGCTCCGCCAGAAGAGTTCACTAGTTGACGGGGACGCGCCCGTCCCTCGCCTCCGCTCTCCCGGAGGCGACTGTCCAGCGGGGACCGAGGAGCTGGCATGAGTGAGATTGCAGGGCAGACAGGCCACCACACCGGCGCGGCCATCGATGTCGTGCACGAGTCGTATTCCTTCGCCTGCATGCGGTGTGGGCACGGCTGGGAGCAGTCGTACGAGATCGAGCACCACTTCGACGCCGAGGGCCACGAGTTCGTGACGTACGTGGCGGACGGCCGGGTCGTGCCGTCGCCGCTCAGCCGGCCCACCTGCCAGAACTGCGACAACCACGTGGTGCGCATCATGCGTGCCGGTCAGGTCTCCTCGGCGCTGAACTCCCTCCACCCGCGCCGCTCGGTGCCGCGCCAGGCGGAGCAGCCCCAGGCCGAGTCCACGAAGCCCGGGGAGCCCAGGGAGCGCCACCACTGGCACCTCTCCGACCTGCTCCACCCGTTCCAGCACCGCAAGACGAGCTGACCCACCCCACCAGGGGAGGTCCGGGACGGCTCCTTCGTAGGATCGGGGCATGTCTTCCCACGCCGAAGCCCCACCGCTCCCGGACCTCCTCCGCGTGCCCGTCGCCGACTCGCACACCCACCTCGACATGCAGTCCGGCACGGTCGAGGAGGGGCTCGCGAAGGCCGCGTCGGTCGGTGTGACGACACTCGTGCAGGTCGGCTGCGACGTGAAGGGCTCGCGGTGGGCGGCGGAGACAGCCGCGGAATACGAGGCCGTGCACGCGACCGTCGCGCTGCATCCGAACGAGGCCCCCCGGATCGTGCACGGAGACCCCGACGGCTGGTCCCGACAGGGTGCCCGCGAGCCCGGTGGCGAAAGCGCGCTGGACGAGGCGCTCGCCGAGATCGACCGGCTCGCCGGCCTCCCGCAGGTCAAGGGCGTCGGCGAGACGGGTCTCGACTACTTCCGTACGGGACCCGAGGGCAAGGCCGCCCAGGAGCGGTCCTTCCGGGCCCACATCGAGATCGCCAAGCGGCACGGCAAGACCCTGGTCATCCATGACCGGGACGCCCACGCCGACGTACTGCGCGTGCTCAAGGAGGAGGGCGCCCCCGAACGCACCGTCTTCCACTGCTACTCCGGGGATGCGGAGATGGCCGGAGTGTGTGCCGAGAACGGCTACTTCATGTCCTTCGCCGGGAACATGACCTTCAAGAACGCCCAGCCCCTGCGCGACGCCCTCGCCGTGGCCCCCCTCGAACTCGTCCTCGTAGAGACGGACGCACCCTTCCTGACGCCCGCGCCGTACCGCGGACGGCCCAACGCCCCGTATCTCATTCCGGTCACGGTCCGCGCGATGGCCGCCGTACGGGGCCTGGACGAAGACGCGCTGGCGACAGCCCTCGCGGCGAACACGAAGCGTGCCTTCGATTACTGACACATAACGCCCACATGGGCGCATTTTCGGGCGGTTTGACGACACAACGTAGTCGCGGTGCCTTGGAGAGTGACGGGCGCTCCGCTAGGTTCTCCGCGCCCGATCCGGAGGACCCCTGGAGCGTGTCGTCGTGAGCACTTCGCAGTACGAGACGTATGGCCCGGCGTACGAGAACGATCAGCCGAACGATCAGCCGAACGCCGCTGAGGAGCCGCAGGAGTACGTGGATACGTACCGGCCTGCGTACGAGATCCAGCACGAGACCCATCCCGAAGCCAGCACCGAACCGAAGCTGCCCCCCACGCTCGAGCTGCCCCACCCCTTCGGCGGCCGGGCCGAGGCGCGGCGGGAGGCACGCCGGGCGGCGCAGCGCCAGAAGGCCGCCGAGTGGCCCCAGGCGGTGCGTCGGCTGGTGCCGCAGGCACTGGTCGTCGCCTTTCTGGCCGGCGGCACCTCCGCGTTCGTCGCCGACGACAAGGCGATCGAGCTGACCGTCGACGGCAAGCCCCGCACCCTGCACACCTTCGCGGACGACGTGAGCGAACTGCTCGCCGACGAGGGTGTCGAGGTGGGCGCCCACGACCTCGTGGCGCCCGCCCCCGGCACCCCGCTGACCAGCGGTGACGAGGTCGCCGTACGGTACGGGCGGCCCGTGCACCTCACCCTCGACGGCCGGCGCCGCACGATGTGGACGACGGCGCGCACGGTGGACGGGGCGCTGCGGCAGTTCGGGGTGCGCGCGGAGGGCGCGTACGTGTCGACACCGCGCTCCCGGCGCATCGCCCCGGAGGGACTCACCCTCGACGTCCGTACCGAGCGGACCCTGACGATCATGGCGGACGGACGGGCGCGGACGGTCCGTACGAACGCCGCGACCGTCCGCGAGGCCGTGGAGGGCGCCGGGATCACCCTGCGCGGACAGGACACCACGTCCGTACCGCCCGGCAGCTTCCCGCGCGACGGGCAGACGGTGACGGTCCAGCGGATCACGCGCACGAAGGAGGTCCGCGAGGAGCCCATCGCGTTCGGGGTGCGGCGAACGCTGGACGCCCAGCTCTTCCGGGGCACCGAGGTCGTCGAGCGGGCGGGGCGGGCCGGAATGCGGCGCGTCACCTACGCCCACCGCACGGTCAACGGCGTCCGCTCCAAGCCGCGCCGGCTCGACTCCGAGGTGGTCCACGAACCCCGCACCCAACTGGTGAAGACCGGCACCAGGTCCCTGCCGACGGTCCCCGCCGGCGTCGACGGCCTCAACTGGAGCGCCCTCGCGGCCTGCGAATCCAGCGGCCGTCCGGGCGCGGTGGACCCCTCCGGCACCTACGGCGGCCTCTACCAGTTCGACATCCGGACCTGGCAGAGCGTCGGCGGCAGAGGGCGCCCGCAGGACGCGTCGGCGGCGGAGCAGACGTACCGGGCGAAGAAGCTGTATGTGCTCAGGGGGGCGAGTCCTTGGCCCCACTGCGGGGGGCGGCTTACCTCCGGCGGTTGAGCGGGTGGGTTCGTTTTCGGGTGCGGGTGCGTGGTGGTTGCTCGCGCCGTTCCCCGCGGGGTGCCTCCGGCGGTGAGGCGGGTGCGGGTTGTGTGTGGTTGCTCGCGCCGTTCCCCGCGCCCCTTGGGTGCGTGGTGGGTCGGGGCCGTGGGCCGGTGCGTCAGCCCGTCGCAGGCCGGGCGTACGACCCTGGGCTGGTAGAAGGTCCTGGTTCTCCGAGACAGAACCTAAGCGACGGGCATACGACGCACCGGCCCACGGCCCCTCCCGCCGGTGGGCAAGTGCGGGTGCATTGTGGCTGGCGGTGAGTGGAGCCGCAGGCTTTTCAGGGGCGCGGGGCCGTGACATATGCGGCTCCGCCGCGGGGCGCGACCAGCCACGACGGGCCCGCAGTCGCCCACGAACCCAGCACCCCACCCCCGTAGGCAACCCGCCCAACCGCCGGAGGCACCCGTACGCTTGCGACCGTGAGCAACACCCCCGCCCCCGACGCCCTCCTGGGCCCCGCCGACGTCCGCGAACTGGCGGCCGCCCTCGGCGTACGCCCCACCAAGCAGCGCGGCCAGAACTTCGTGATCGATGCGAACACCGTCCGCCGTATCGTCCGCACCGCGGAGGTCCGCCCCGACGACGTGGTCGTCGAGGTCGGTCCGGGGCTCGGGTCCCTCACGCTGGCCCTGCTGGAGGTGGCGGACCGGGTCGTCGCAGTCGAGATCGACGACGTACTGGCCGGTGCGCTGCCCGCCACCGTCGCGGCGCGTATGCCGGAGCGCGCGGGCCGGTTCGCGCTGGTGCACTCCGACGCGATGCACGTGGCCGAGCTTCCGGGGCCCGCCCCGACCGCCCTGGTCGCGAACCTCCCCTACAACGTCGCCGTCCCCGTTCTGCTGCACATGCTCGAGACCTTCCCCACCATTGAGCGGACGCTCGTGATGGTGCAGGCGGAGGTCGCCGACCGGCTGGCCGCTGCCCCGGGTTCGAAGGTGTACGGCGTTCCCTCGGTGAAGGCCAACTGGTACGCCGACGTCAGGCGGGCCGGGGCCATCGGCCGGAAGGTCTTCTGGCCCGCCCCGAACGTGGACAGCGGCCTCGTCTCGCTCGTCAGGCGCGCCGAGCCGGTCAAGACGACGGCGTCGAGGCGCGAGGTCTTCGCCGTGGTCGACGCCGCCTTCGCCCAGCGTCGCAAGACCCTGCGGGCCGCGCTCTCCGGCTGGGCAGGCTCGGCGCCGGCCGCGGAGTCCGCCCTGGTCGCGGCGGGTGTCTCGCCGCAGGCGCGGGGCGAGGCCCTGACGGTGGAGGAGTTCGCCCGCATCGCGGAGAACCGGCCGACCGACAACAAGGAGCACGGACAGCATTGAATCCTCCCCCGGCTGAAGCAGGGGGATTCCTGGCTCACGCAGCCCGCGGGTCAGCGACCCGACAGGTCTTCCACGATCAACACCAGCCGGGTTGAAACCAGCCCGGGTTCGTACCGCAAAGCTTGGAGGTGCATGTGCTGTCTTGGTTCTCGATCAGCACGGCGTACGCGCTTGGTTCTCGCAACGCACGGCAGTCAGCCTATTCGACCGTGTGGGCGGTCCGGGACGCCCTCGGAGGAGTCAGGTGAGCGTGACGGTACGCGTCCCCGCGAAGGTCAACGTCCAACTGGCCGTGGGCGCCGCCCGCCCCGACGGCTTCCACGACCTGGCCAACGTCTTCCTGGCGGTCGGCCTGTACGACGAGATCACGGCGACGCCGGCGGACGAGCTGCGCATCACCTGCGAAGGCCCGGACGCGGCTCAAGTCCCCCTGGACCACACGAACTTGGCGGCCCGCGCGGCTCAGAAGCTGGCCGAGCGCTACGGCCGCCCGACCGACGTACACCTCCACATCACCAAGGACATCCCCGTCGCCGGCGGCATGGCGGGCGGCTCCGCCGACGGCGCGGGCGCGCTCCTCGCCTGCGACGCGCTCTGGGGTACGGGGGCCTCGCGGGCCGAACTCCTCGATATCTGCGCCGAGTTGGGCAGTGACGTGCCGTTCAGCCTGGTGGGTGGGGCGGCGCTGGGCACGGGCCGGGGCGAGCGGCTGCGGCCGCTGGAGGTGGGCGGCACCTTCCACTGGGTTTTCGCGGTGGCCGACGGCGGCCTCTCGACCCCGGCGGTGTACGCCGAGTTCGACCGCCTCAACGAAGACGTTGAGGTCCCCGAACCGGTCGCGTCCCAGCCGCTCCTGGACGCCCTGGCAAAGGGCGACCCGACGGCCCTGGCGGCCACCCTCTCCAACGACCTCCAGCCCGCCGCCCTCTCCCTGCGCCCCTCCCTCACCACCACCCTGACCACAGGCCGCACAGCGGGCGCCCTGGCCGCCCTGGTCTCCGGCTCGGGCCCCACGACAGCGTTCCTGACCCGCGACGCGGACTCGGCGACAGACGTCGCGCAGGCCCTCCTCACCTCGGGCACCTGCCGCACGGCCCGGGTGGCGGTCGGCCCGGCGCCGGGCGCGACCGTGCTCGGCCAGTCGCTGCCGGCGCCGACTACGCTGGAAGGCTGATCGATCCCCGCGTCAGGAGAGAAATGGCCGTCAACCTCGTCAATGTCGAGAACGTCAGCAAGGTGTACGGCACCCGTGCCCTGCTCGACGGCGTCTCGCTCGGAGTGTCCGAGGGGGACAGGATCGGCGTCGTCGGGCGCAACGGCGACGGCAAGACCACGCTGATCCGGATGCTCGCCAAGCTGGAGGAGGCCGACACCGGGCGCGTCACCCACTCCGGCGGCCTGCACGTCGGCGTACTCACCCAGCACGACTCCCTCGACCCCGCGGCCACCGTCCGGCACGAGGTCATCCGGGACATGGCCGACCACGAGTGGGCGGGCAACGCCAAGATCAGGGACGTACTCACGGGACTGTTCGGCGGGCTCGATCTGCCCGGGTTCCCGCAGGGGCTCGACACGGTCATCGGGCCGCTGTCCGGTGGCGAGCGGCGGCGTATCGCGCTGGCCAAGCTGCTGATCGCCGAGCAGGACCTGATCATCCTCGACGAGCCCACCAACCACCTGGACGTGGAGGGCATCGCCTGGCTGGCGAAGCACCTGCGGGAGCGGCGTTCGGCCCTTGTCTGCGTGACGCACGACCGGTGGTTCCTCGACCAGGTCTGCACGCGTATGTGGGACGTGCAGAAGGGCGATGTGTACGAGTACGAGGGCGGCTACTCCGACTACGTCTTCGCCCGCGCCGAGCGTGAGCGCATCGCGGCCACCGAGGAGGTCAAGCGGCAGAACCTGGTCAGGAAGGAGTTGGCCTGGCTGCGCCGCGGCGCCCCGGCCCGTACGTCCAAGCCGCGCTTCCGCGTCGAGGCCGCGAACGAGCTGATCGCGGACGTACCGCCGCCGCGAGACACCAGCGAGCTGATGAAGTTCGCCTCCACCCGGCTCGGCAAGACCGTGTTCGACCTCGAGAACGTGACCGTGCAGGCCGGGCCGAAGGTGCTGCTGAAGCATGTGACGTGGCAGCTCGGGCCCGGCGACCGTATCGGCCTCGTCGGCGTGAACGGCTCGGGCAAGACCTCCCTGCTGCGGGCGCTGGCCGACGCGGCGTACAGCGAGGGCGAGCGGCAGCCCGCGGGCGGACGGGTCGTGGTCGGCAAGACAGTGAAGCTCGCCTATCTCTCGCAGGAGGTGTCCGAACTCGACCCCGCCCTCAGGGTGTTGCAGGCCGTACAACAGGTCCGCGACCGCGTCGACCTCGGCAAGGGACGCGAGATGACGGCCGGTCAGCTCTGCGAGACCTTCGGCTTCAACAAGGAGAAGCAGTGGACGCCGGTCGGCGACCTGAGCGGTGGTGAGCGCCGTCGGCTCCAGCTCCTGCGGCTGCTCATGGACGAGCCGAACGTCCTCTTCCTCGACGAGCCCACCAACGACCTCGACATCGAGACCCTCACCCAGCTCGAGGACGTCCTCGACGGCTGGCCCGGCTCGATGGTCGTGATCTCCCACGACCGGTTCTTCATCGAGCGCACCACGGACAAGGTGTACGCCCTCCTCGGCGACGCCACGCTGCGGATGCTGCCGCGCGGGATCGACGAGTACCTGGAGCGGCGGCACAAGATGGAGGAGGCCGTGGCGGCCCGGGTCTCCGTGGCGCCCCCGGCCGAGAAGCCCGGCGTCTCCGCCGCCGACGCCCGCGCCGCCAAGAAGGAACTCCAGAAGATCGAGCGGCAGTTGGACAAGCTCTCCCAGAACGAGAAGAAGCTGCACGACCAAATCGCCGCGAACGCCACGGACTTCGAGAAGGTGGCCGAACTGGATGCCGACCTGCGCGAACTGGCCACCGAGCGCGAGGAGTTGGAGACCCGCTGGCTGGAGCTCGCAGACGACGCGTGAAGGCGGCGTGAAGGAGCGTAACGAGGGCATCACGGGCCGGTCCTCCCTTGGGAACAGGGGATGTACCGGCCCTCAGTTCGAGCGCCGCATGGTGATAGAAAGGGCCGTCTGAGAACTGTCTGAACAGTCTGAGTACGACGCTGAGTACAAGTCCGTATTCACTACGTACTTCTAGGCGTGGCTAAAAATCAGTGATGAAGGGGGAACGCGCTGATGTCTCAGCCGCCCAACCAGCCGCCACAGGGCGGGTTCGGAGCTCCACAGGATCCGGGCGGGCAGAACCCTCCGGGCCAGGGAACGCCTCCGCCGCCCGCACAGCCGCCGCAGGCTCCACCGCCTCCGCAGGGCGCACCACAGACGCCGCCCGCCCCGCAGCCCGGTTACGGCTACCCGCAGCAGCCCGGCCCGTACAGCCAGCCGGGTCCGTACGGCGGACAGCCCGGCCCCTACGGCCAGCCGGGACCGTACGCCCCACAGCCCGGCCCGTACGGACAGCCTCAGCAGCCCGGCCCCTACGGTCAGCCCGGCTACGGCTACCCGCAGCAGCCCCAGTTCCCCGGCCCGCCCGGCACCCCGCCGGGCGGCGGCTCCCGCAACCCCTTCAAGGGCAAGCCCGCCATCATCATCGGAGCCGCGCTGGCCGCCGCCCTCGTCATCGGCGGCACTGTGTGGGCGGTGTCCGGCGGCGATGGTGGCGGCAAGAAGCCCGCCGCCAAGAAGAGCGACGCCCCCCCCACCCCGGGCGAGGACCCGATCAACCCCGGCGACGGTGACGGCGACGGCGGCAAGGACCCCGAGGACCTCAACGCGGGCCGCCAGGCGGGCGAATCGAAGGTGCTCTGGTACAAGGAGGGGCCCGACGCGCCCGGTTCCGGTGCCGACGCCCCCGGTATGTGGATCACCGGCAAGACCGCGGTGAAAGCCGCGTACAAGCAGGTCTTCGCCTACAACGTCAGTGACGGCAAGCCGGCCTGGCCCGAGATCACGCTGCCGCAGGAGATCTGCGCGGTCACCGAGCAGAAGACGGCCGACGACAAGATCATCATCGCGTACAAGGCGGGCACCAAGGACACCGCCGAGTGCAACCAGCTGATGGAGATCGACCTCAACACCGGTAAGAAGGGCTGGACCGAGGAGGTCCCGGAGGGCGACCTCTTCGACAGCATGCTCTCGGTCGGACTGACCGTCACCGGCGACACGTTGGTGGTCGGCCGCGGGCAGTCGGGCGTCGGCTACGACGTCGCGACCGGCGACAAGAAGTGGGAGAAGAAGAGGTACGGCTCGGCCTGCTTCCCGTCCGCGTTCGCGGGCGGCAGCAAGCTGGTCGCCGTCTCGTCCTGCGCGGCCGGCTCCGACAACGAGCACGACGAGGTGCAGGAGCTCGACCCGGCGACCGGCAAGGCCAAGTGGACCTGGAAGGTCCCCAAGGGCTGGCAGGCCGCGCGGGCGTACTCCGTCGACCCCGTCGTCATGTACCTCACCAACGAGGACAAGAAGCAGTGGAACATCTCCACGCTGAACAACGGCACGGTGAGCGCGCAGGTCGACATCGACGAGTCCTTCGCGCCGGAGTGCGGCTGGGCGATCCTCTCGCGTGATCTGCAGGGCTGCCAGGGCGTCGCGGCCGACAAGGACACCCTCTACCTGCCGACCGACGCGAAGACCGGCGCCAACGAGATCGTCGCGATCAACCTGGCGACCGGCAAGGAGAAGTGGCGCACCAAGTCCCCGCTGGAAGAGCGCATGCAGCCGCTGAAGATGGACGGCACGAACCTCCTCGCGTACGTCCTGCCGTCGTACGACTCGGGCGGCCGGATCGTGTCCATCCCGACGGCGGGCAGCTCCCACACACCGAAGAAGCTGCTCCAGAACCCGCAGAGCACCTCGAACATCGAGAGCGGCTTCTACTCGAAGGCCGTGGACTACGTGGACGGGCGCTTCTACATCTCCACGACCCGGCTGACGGGCAATGACGATGCGCAGGAAAAGCTGATGCTGGCCTACGGCAAGTGACCCGCCGCTCGTCCCGTCCCGCACCTTCTCCTTTTCTTCTCCGAGTTTTCCGAGGTATCCCGTCATGAGCCAGCCGCCGCCCCCGCCGCCCAACCAGCCGCCGCAGGAAGGCGGTTCAGGCGCCCCGCAGGACCCGCCGCCGAACGGCTTCGGGGCTCCGCAGAGCCCGCCGCCCGGTGGTTTCGGCGCTCCGCAGGATCCGCCGCCGAACGGCTTCGGGACGCCCCAGAACCCGCCCCCGGGCGGTTTCGGCGCCCCGCAGAGCCCGCCGCCGGGCGGTTTCGGTCCGCCGACCCCACCACAGGGCAACCCGCCGCAGGGCACCCCGCCGAACCCCGGCTACGGATACCCGCAGGCCCCGCCGCCCCCGCAGGCGCCCGGGACCCCGCCTCCGACGACCCCGCCGCAGCCGTACGGCTACCCGCAGACGCAGCCCCCGGGCCAGCCCGGTTACGGCTACCCGGGCCAGCAGCCCCAGTACGGCTACCCGCAGCCCTCGACGATGCCGCTCCAGCCGCAGGCGCCGAGCGGCGGACGCAAGCTCAACGGCCAACTGATGATCATCGTCGCGGCCGTCCTGGCCATCGGCCTCATCGTGGGCGGCGGCGTCTGGTACGCGTCCTCGAACAGCGGCGAGGACAAGAACGACGCCTCCGGTACGTCCGGCGGCACCGGCGGCGAGGAAGGCAAGGGCGACACGGGCAAGGAGGCCCCCGACGGGGGCGGCTCGGAGAAGGTGCCGTCCAGCACCAGCGCCAAGGTCCTCTTCCAGGTGCCCCAGCCCGAGGTGCCCGAGGACGAGGTCTGGAGCGTGGGGGGCTCCTGGCTGACGGACAAGGTGTACGCCAAGGCGAGCCTCAACGAGGTCATCGGCTACGACCCGGCCACCGGCAAGGAGACCTGGACGATGCCGCTGACGGGTCACTCCTGTGCGGCCTCGCCCGAGATCACCAAGGACGGTGTGGCCGTGGTGATCTCCGAGCCGTCCAAGCGCAGCAAGACCAACAAGTACCCGGGGTGCACCGAGGTCACGGCCTTCAACCTGAACACCGGCGAAAAGCTCTGGACCAAGTCCGTGGGCGACGGCAGCGAGAAGGCCAAGTTCGAGGAGGCCAGCATCACCGGCACCACGGTGGCGGTGGGCGCAGGACTCGACGGCGGCGCGGGCTTCGACCTCACCACCGGCAAGGTCCTGTGGCAGCCGAAGGTCGAATCGTGCGAGGACATCGGCTACCGCGGCGGTGAGCAGCTGGTCGCCGTGCGCAAGTGCGGTCAGTACGGCGAGGAGAAGTACGAGGTCCAGCTGCTCAACCCGAAGGACGGCAGCGTCCAGTGGACGTACAAGCTCCCCGCGGGCATCGACAACGCCAAGGTGATCTCTACCAAGCCGGTCGTGTTCGGCGTGGACTCCGGTGAGATCACCTCGTCGGGCGCCACGGACATCTTCTCGCTCGACGAGAGCGGCAAGCTGCGTACGAAGATCACGCTGGAGGACGGTCGGTACGAGCACGACTGCGGCGTCGGCAAGGTCCACGACTGCAAGGGGATCACGGTCGGCAACGACAAGCTCTACGTCCCGACGAAGCAGCACGACGGCACGAAGGAGTTCTCCCGCACCAACGAGGTGATCTCCTTCTCGCTGGCCACCGGCAAGACGGCGGGCGACCGCGCCGACGCCGGTGACGGTTACGAGATCTTCCCGATCCGGATGGACGGCGGCAACATCATCGCGTACAAGCAGGGCCCCTACGACAAGGGTTCCGAGGTCGTCTCGATCAACGGCGGCAGCTTCAAGCAGACCACGCTCCTGGTGACTCCGGCCTCCGAGCAGGTCCGCAACGCGATCAGCAGCATGGTCCCGAAGACGTCCGAGCTGCTCTACACGAACGGCCGCCTCTTCATGGGCCGCGACCTGATCAGCAAGCCCACGTCCTCCCTGGGCGGGGAGAAGTACACGGCGATCGGATTCGGCGCGCAGTAGGGCGTACGGCGATCGACAGGCGGCCGTTTCCGGTCGTACGCCGATCATGTATCCGTACGCGGATCAAGGCCCCGTCCCTGCTCAGGGACGGGGCCTTACCCTTATCTTCGCCAGCTCGCGAATGCGAGGAATTTCGGCAATCCGGGGCACTTCTCACCGGTAGGGGAAGCGCAACGTCGAACAAGCGTGTAGCTTCCGGGGGATGGAGAGCCGGGGGGCTCCTGTCCATGGGGGACCAGTTGGGGACCTGGGGGAACTGGGGGGTTTGGCTCGATGGGAGTGCGGCTCATGGTGGTCGACGACCACCGTCTGCTCGCCGAGGCGCTGGCCTCGGCCCTGAAGCTGCGCGGACACCGCGTGCTCGCCGCGGCGGCGCCCGCCGCGGGGGCGGCGGAGCTGGTGATCACCAGGGCACCGGAGGTGTGCCTGCTCGGCACGGCGACACCCGCCGAACCGGGCATCTTCGACCCGGTGGTGAAGATCAAGCGCGAGCGCCCGCAGGTGGCGGTACTGGTCCTCGGCCCGGTACCGAACCCACGCGGAATCGCCGCCGCCTTCGCCGCCGGCGCCTCGGGCTACGTACGGCACGACGAACGCATCGAGGGCGTCGAGCGCGCCATCATGAAGGCCCGCGCGGGAGAGGCGGCGGTCGCCCCGCAACTGCTCCAGGGCGCCTTCAGCGAACTCCTCAACCCGGCCGCCCAGCCGGACGACGAGGGCCAACGTCTGCTGCAGATGCTCACGCCGCGCGAGGTCGAGGTCCTGGTCCGGGTCGCGGACGGCGAGGACACACGGCTGATCGCGGCCGGTATGGGGATCGCGCCGAGTACCGCGCGTACGCACGTACAGCGGGTGCTGATGAAGCTGGGCGTGGGGTCACGCCTGGAGGCGGCGGCGCTGGCGGCGCGGACAGGGCTGCTGGACCGGGCGGGACCGGTCAGCGAACGGCTCCCGGAGCCGCCGGGCTGAGGGCGCCGGAGCGTATGCCTTGGAGGAGGTGGGCGAGGGGGGCGGGGGCGGTGGTGAGGTGGGTGGTGGGGTCGTCGCTTTCGCGGAGGTGGATCGACCGGGGGCCGGTGGTGGCCAGCTCCAGGCAATTGTTGCCGTCGGCGCCGCCGGAGAAGGAAGACTTCTGCCAGTTGGCGAGGGTAGTCATCGGTGCGCCTCACAGTTCCTTGGCCAAGCGGTGGATGAAGTCACGCGACCGTTGGGGATCGAGTGACGCATCCTCCATTTTACGGAAAAGCGTTCGAGAGGCGCCGAGTTGGGCTTCGGAGTCGATGAAGGCCGTGCCGTGGGGCGTGTCGCGCACCGCTGTGTCCAGTTGAGGCACGGCGCCGCCTGCCAGCATCAAAGTGTTCCAGGCGCCTGCGAAGCCCTCCAGATCAAAGGGGATCACGCGAACGGTGATGTGATCCGCCTCGGACAGTTCCAGAACGCGCGCGAGCTGAGCGCGTGCGGCGGCACGGTCGCCGACTCTGGTGCGAAGTGCCGCTTCGTGGATCACTGCTTCGTACGGGACGGGCGTGGGGCCCGCAAGGACGACTTTCCGTTTCATCCGGTGTTGGACTCGCAACTCCAGCTCACCGTAGGGAAGTTCGGGGACCCTGTACGAGAAGACGGCCCGGGCGTAGTCCTCCGTCTGGAGAAGTCCGGGGATGTGAGGGAACTCGACATCGTGCCGGTATGTGGCGTGGTGCTCCAGCTCGGCGATGTCCAGGAACGGTGTGGGTAGCAGCCCCCGGAACTCCTCCCACCAACCGCGTGTCCGGTCGGTCGCCATCGCTACCAGCGCGTCGGTCAGCTCCTCGTCCGTGCAGGAGTAGTGGGCGGCGAGGCGGCGCACACGTTCCTCGCTTACGCCTGCGACGCCGGCCTCGATCTGGCTCACCTGGGCGGAGTTCACTCCCAGTAGGGCCGCCGCCTCGGTGGCCTTCAGTCCTGCGGCATCCCGAAGCTTGCGGAGCTCGGCGCCCAGGCGTACCTGCCGTGCCGTGGGGTTTCGCCGTGTTGCCATGTGCAGCTCCCTGCTTCAACTCGCTGTCCGGGATGCCCCGTTCGGGTGCGAGATTACGCGAACGACTTGCGCAGTCGCAATTTTAAGACCTACCGTCAGTGACGCGTCGCACACGCTGCGGAACCCTGGGATCCCGGAAGCGCACCACCCCGTCATGCCATGACGGCCGTGACACCGCCACCGTCCACCAGTCCGCCGCGCTCCCTCAACTCCTCGCACCTGAACCGGAGTTCACGCATGCCCAAAGACGAACCCTGGGAGTACACGCTCCACATCCCCCACGACGCCCGCGCGGTCACCGTGTGCCGCCGCACCGTCCGTCTGATCCTCACGATGCACGGCCTGATCCGCCTCACGGACGTGGCCGAGCTGCTGGCGACGGAGCTGGTCACCAACGCCGTACGGCACACGAAGGGTCCCGCGGCCCTGTGTCTGCACTGGCGGGCCGGAGTCCTGCGCATCGGCGCGTGGGACGCCGACCCTGAGCCGCCGCCCCCACTGGCGCTGGCGCATGCCCTGGAGACCGTGGATCCCGACAGCGCAGCGATGTTCGCGGAGCTCGTCGAGTCAGGCCTGGTCGATGCGCAGGCGAAGAAAATCTGGAAGGAGCTGATGATGCCGGTGAACTACTTCTTCAAGAATCCGGTCGCCGTGAAGCTGCGTGAAGAGGGTCGGGTAGAAGACCGCATCGAGATGACGCTGAGAATCCTGGAGTTGCGTGGCCTTCAGGTACCCGACTCGGTCCGGCTCCGAGTGGAGGCGTGCTCCGACCTGGACCAGCTCAAGGCCTGGTCGGAACGGGCCGTCCATGTGGCCAACGCGGCGGATCTCTTCGACGGCGATGGAGTCTGAGACAGACACCGGGGTCCCGAAGCGTGACGGGAACCCGTGGAAGTTGCCTCCGAAGTGACCGACCCGGCCGTTCTGTTCAACCCCGAATAGCCGTACAGGGCCGAAGCCACCTCAGTGAACTCCGGCCCCGCACAAGGTGGCTGCCCGGTCACTCGGTGCCCTTGTCGGCCTCTGGCGGCAACTGCTCCGTGTCGACCGGGGGCGGTGTGGGCCGCAGCCACAGCCACACCAGGAAGAACACCCCCAGTGCGAACATCCCCAGCCCCGTCCACAGGTTGATGTTCACTCCCTCCGCCTTGTCCAGGTCGGCGTCCGAGACCGTGAAGCCGGCGATCGTGACGATGACGCCGTAGATCACGAACAGGCCGCCGATGATGCGGCGGATGTCGAAGAGGCGGGCGGCGGTCGCGGACTTGCGCTCCAGTTCCTCGACCTCGTGCTGGTACTCGTAGTCGCTCATGGTGGTGCCTCAGCTCCGCTGGTTCAGAAGGAGTCAGAAGGAGAACGGGACGTAGCAGAGTGCGGCCAGGGCGACCGCTCCCCAGCCCAGCAGGGCCGGCTTGCGGTACCAGGCCTCGTCGCCCGCGGCCGGTGGCTCGTCCATGCCGGGGGAGCGGGTGCCGTACACCAGCCCCTGGAGTTCGGCCTCCGGCTTCGGTGCCGTGAAGAGCGTGACCGCGAACATCACCACCGCTCCGGCGACGAAGCCGGCGATCGCCGAGACGAAGTTGGCGCCCTGGTCGGAGGGGATGTTGATGACGCCCTGTTTGTAGATCACGAAGTAGTTGATCATCGCCGCCGTGGTGCCCACGAGCAGTCCCCAGAACCCGGACTTCATGGACGCCCGCTTCCAGAACAGGCCGATGATGAAGACGACGAACATCGGCACGTTGAAGAAGGAGAACAGCGTCTGCAGGTAGCTCATGATGTTCGAGAAGGACGACGCCAGGAACGCGGTGCCGATCGAGGCCAGTACACCGATCGCGGTGATCAACCGGCCGAAGCGCAGGTAGTACGTGTCCTCGCGGCCCTTGACCACGTACTTCGCCCAGATGTCGGACGTGAAGACCGTGTTGAAGGAGGAGATGTTGGCCGCCATGCCCGCCATGAACGCCGCCAGCAGACCGGTCACCGCGATCCCGAGCACACCGTTCGGCAGCAACTGCTCCATCAGATAGGGGATCGCGTCGTTGTACGTGAGGTCGGAGTCGGGCGTACCGATGTTCGGGACGAGGGCGGCGGCGATCAGGCCCGGGGTCATCACCACGAAGACGATGAAGATCTTCGGGAACGCGGCGATCAGCGGCGTCCGCTTGCCCGCGCTGAGGTTCTTCGCCGACAGGGCGCGCTGCACCTCGGCGAAGTTGGTCGTCCAGTAGCCGAAGGAGAGGACGAAGCCGAGGCCGAGCACGATGGTCAGCCAGTTCGCGCCGAGCGGATTGTCGTTGCCGATGCCCGTACCGCCCCACGCCGTGACGAAGTCCGCGCTGTGACTCTGCGTCAGCGAGTCGGTCAGTCCGTCCCAGCCGCCGACCTTCTTCAGGCCGAGGAGGGTGAGGGGGATGAGCGCGGCGAGGATGACGAAGAACTGGAGCACCTCGTTGTAGATCGCCGAGGACAGACCGCCGACGGTGATGTACGCGAGGACGAAGAAGCCGGCGACGACGATGGACACCCACTCCGGCCAGCCGAGCAGCGCCTCGACGACGATCGCGAGGGCGTAGAGGTTGACGCCCGCGATGAGGATCGCGGCGAAGGCGAACAGGACCGAGCTGAGCAGATGCGCCGACTTGTCGAAGCGCAGCAGCAGGAACTCCGGTACGGAGCGCACCTTCGACCCGTAGTAGAAGGGCATCATCACCAGGCCGAGGAAGACCATGGCGGGGATGGCGCCGACCCAGTACCAGTGCACGGTGTACGCGCCGTACTGCGCGCCGTTCGCCGCCATGCCCAGGATCTCGGTGGCGCCCAGATTGGCCGCGACGAACGCGAGACCGGTGACCCAGGCGGGCAGGGAGCGCCCGGAGAGGAAGAAGTCGAGGCTGGTCTTGACCGAGCGGCGGGCGGCGAAACCGATGCCTAAGACGACGACGAAGTAGATCGCCAGGATCGTGTAGTCGAGCCAGTTGGTGGGGAGCCGGAGTTCTTGAGCCAGATATATGGGGGGCAGATTTGTGGGGGTCTGCATAGGAACTCGCTTCGTTGCGTGCACAGATCAGAGCGGAAGCTACGCCTCCAGCTTCAAGAAGTGAACAGCCGTTATGGGGATCTTTGTTTGATTGTGATGTTGACCGACGTGGGGACTTGTGGTTTATTGTGTTCAGTTCTGTTTGATGAGTGTGGCCTAGGGAGCCCGACAGTGAAGAAGACCTCGACCCGGCTGGCCGACGGTCGTGAGCTCATCTACTACGACGCGCGTGATGACGCGGTCCGCGACGCGGTCGACCGCAGACCGCTCGACGCCACCGTCACCACGTCCCAGGTGCGCCGCGACCCGCTGCTCGGCGACTCGGTCGCGATCGCCTCGCACCGCCAGGGCCGCACCTACCACCCGCCGGCGAACGAATGCCCCCTGTGCCCTTCCGAGGGTGACCGGCTCAGCGAGATACCGGACTCCTCGTACGACGTCGCCGTCTTCGAGAACCGCTTCCCCTCCCTCGCCGGGGACTCGGGCCGCTGCGAGGTCGTCTGCTTCACCTCCGACCACGACGCGTCCTTCGCGGATCTGACGGACGAACAGGCCGGGCTGGTCCTGGAGGCCTGGACCGACCGCACCGCCGAGCTGTCCCATCTCCCCTCCGTCGAGCAGGTCTTCTGCTTCGAGAACCGCGGCGCCGAGATCGGCGTGACGCTCGGACATCCGCACGGCCAGATCTACGCGTACCCCTTCACCACCCCTCGTACGGCCCTGATGCTGCGCTCGCTCGCCGCACACAAGGAGGCGACCGGCGGGGAGAACCTCTTCGACGACGTGGTCGCCCGCGAACTGTCCGACGGCGACCGGATCGTGCTGGACGCCGAGCACTGGGTGGCCTTCGTGCCGTACGCGGCGCACTGGCCGTACGAGGTGCACCTCTACCCGAAGCGGCGGGTGCCCGACCTGCTGGGGCTCGACGAGGACGCCCGCACAGAGTTCCCCCAGGTGTATCTGGAACTCTTGAGGCGCTTCGACCGGATCTTCGGCGAGGGTGAGCCTCCGACGCCGTACATCGCGGCCTGGCATCAGGCGCCGTTCGGCACGCTGGAGGAGTTCGAGGGCGTCAGCCGTGACGACTTCGCGCTCCACCTGGAGCTTTTCACCATTCGCCGCACTTCCGGCAAGCTGAAGTTCCTCGCGGGTTCCGAATCCGGCATGAGCGTGTTCATCAACGACGTGCCGCCGGAGACCGCGGCCCAGCGACTGCGAGAGGTAGCGAGTTCATGAGTAGGAAGTACCTGGTCACCGGCGGCGCGGGCTATGTCGGCAGTGTGGTCGCGCAGCATCTGCTGGAGGCGGGCCACGAGGTCGTCGTCCTCGACAACCTCTCGACCGGCTTCCGCGAGGGCGTGCCCACCGGTGCCTCCTTCATCGAGGGCGACATCCGGGATGCCGCGAAGTGGCTGGACTCCTCCTTCGACGCGGTGCTGCACTTCGCCGCGTTCTCGCAGGTCGGCGAGTCGGTGGTGAAGCCGGAGAAGTACTGGGAGAACAACGTCGGCGGCACGATGGCCCTGCTGGAGGCGATGCGGTCGACGGGCGTCCGCAAGCTCGTCTTCTCCTCCACCGCCGCCACGTACGGCGAGCCGGAGGAAACCCCCATCGTCGAGTCCGCGCCGACGGCACCGACGAATCCGTACGGCGCCTCGAAGCTGGCCGTCGACCACATGATCACCGGTGAGGCGGCGGCGCACGGTCTGGGCGCGGTGTCGCTGCGCTACTTCAACGTGGCAGGTGCGTACGGCAGTTGCGGCGAGCGGCACGACCCCGAGTCGCACCTCATCCCGCTGGTCCTCCAGGTCGCCCAGGGCAGGCGCGACGCCATCTCCGTCTTCGGCGACGACTACCCGACCCCGGACGGCACCTGCATCCGCGACTACATCCATGTGGCGGACCTGGCGGAGGCCCACCTGCTGGCCCTCACGGCCGCCAAGCCCGGCGAGCACCTGATCTGCAACCTCGGCAACGGCAACGGCTTCTCGGTCCGCGAGGTCATCGAGACGGTGCGCCAGGTGACCGGACACCCGATTCCCGAGGTGGCCGCACCGCGCCGGGGCGGCGACCCCGCGGTGCTGGTGGCCTCGGCGCAGACGGCCCGCGAGCGGCTCGGCTGGAACCCGTCCCGCGCGGATCTCGCGGGGATCGTGGCGGACGCGTGGGCGTTCGCACAGAACGTGTCGAAGGAGCAGTAGGTGGGCGTACGGGAAGGCTTCGAGGAGCTGTACGGGGCGGCGCCCGAGGGCGTGTGGGCGGCTCCGGGCCGGGTCAATCTGATCGGCGAGTACACGGACTTCAACGAGGGTTTCGTGATGCCCCTCGCGCTGCCGCACACGGCGGTGGCGGCGGTCTCGCGCCGCGACGACGGCGTCCTGCGGCTGCACTCGGCCGACATCGAGGGCCCGGTCGTCGAACTGCACGTGGACGAGCTGGCGCCGCGGACGAACACGAGCTGGGCGGCGTATCCGGCGGGCGTGGTGTGGGTCCTGCGCGAGGCGGGCCACGTGGTGACGGGCGCGGACATCCACCTCAGCTCGACGGTGCCGACGGGCGCGGGCCTGTCGTCCTCGGCCGCGCTGGAGGTCGTGACGGCGCTGGCGTTGAACGACCTCTTCGAACTCGGCCTTACGCGCCCGGAGTTGGCCCGTGTCTCCCAGCGCGCGGAGAACGACTTCGTAGGAGTCCCCTGCGGCATCATGGACCAGACGGCCTCCGCCTGCTCCACCGAGGGCCACGCCCTCCACCTCGACTGCCGCGACCTCTCCATCCGCCAGATCCCCTTCGACCTGGCCGCCCAAGGCCTCCAGCTCCTGGTCGTCGACACCCGCGTGAAGCACGCGCTGGGCGACGGGGAGTACGCGGAACGCCGGGAGGGCTGCGAGGAGGGCGCCCGGCAACTCGGCATCCCGTTCCTCCGGGACCTCCCGTACGAGGACCTGGACGCGGCGCTGCTCCGCCTGTCCGACGAGCGCGTACGCCGCTATGTACGCCACGTCGTCTCGGACGACCACCGCGTGGAGCAGGTCATCGCGCTGCTGGACGCGGGTGACGTACGAGCCATCGGCCCCGTCCTCACGGACGGCCACGCCTCCCTGCGGGACGACCTCCGCATCTCCTGCCCGGAGCTGGACCTGGTCGTCTCCACGGCGAATGCGGCCGGTGCCTTGGGCGCCCGAATGACGGGCGGCGGCTTCGGCGGCTCGGCGATCGTGCTGGCGGAGACGGCCGACGTCGACACGATCACCAAGGCGGTGGAAGAGGCGTTCGCGACGGCCGGCTTCACGGCACCGCGCGTCTTCGAGGCGGTGCCCTCGGCGGGGGCGCGGCGGGTGGCCTGACCCCGCACGGTCTGTGCGCGGACCGTCCCTTTGTCGTCCGCAGTCTGTAACTGCCCCTGCGCCGGGGGTAGTTCCATGTGAGCCTGGTCTCATCGCTTTGGTCTGTCCGGCGAGAAGGGGGAGGTTTCATGGTTTCGCAGGGCGGCCCTCAGGCCCCCGCCCGCAAGGGTGTGGATTGCCTCAGGGGTGTGTTGGCCATTTTGGTGATGATCGCCATCGGGTACGGGATCTCACAGTTGGGCGACGACGACAGCGGTTCGTCGTCCTCCGCGTCGCCGTCCTCGGCGGCGTCCGAGTCCTCGTCCGACGGCGGCGGGAGTTCGGGGGAGTGGAAGACCGGAGACTGCGGGGGACCGGACCCGGACCGCGCACCCGACGGGTACAAGCCGTACGACTGTGACGACGCCGACGCGACCTTCAAGGCGCTGAAGATCATGGACGGGACTTTCCTGCCGGACGCCATCCAGTGCCCGGCGGGCACGGACCTGATCATCGAGGTGTCGATGACCTTCGGTTCGGACGACGACGGGAACGGCGGGATTCCCACGGACACCGTCTGCGGCCGGAACCTCTCCGGCGATCACCCCGGTGACGCGGGGGCCGGAGGAGGGCAGTTGGTGGCGGGCGACTGCGTCTCATCGACCGCTCAGGAGATCGCATGCGCCTCGGCGGGCGCCGCCGACTTCAAGGTCCTCGACCTGGTCGAGGAGGAGTCCGCGTGCCCCTCGGGCACCACGGAACCCATGCGGCTGACGCTCGCGGTCGGTCGGCCGTATAACGTGATCTGCGCGCGCAGCGCCTAGGGGGCTCAGCCGAGCCGCTTCGCCAGCGTGTACTCCGTAACCCCCGGCGGATAGTCGGGGATCACGCACACCACCTCATAGCCCCGCTTCTTGTAGAACTCCGGCGCCTGGAAGTCCCACGTCTCCAGGCGGGCGGCGCGGCAGCCGCGTTCCGCGTGGGCCAGTTGTTCCGCCCGGGACAGCAGGTGGGAGCCGAGGCCTGTGCCGCGGTGGGGGGCGTCGACCCAGAGGTACGTCACGTGCAGCCAGGTCGCCCAGGTGTGGCCGACCAGGCCGCCCGCGAGCTCGTCCTGCTCGTCCAGCGCCCAGAGGTGGAGCGGAAGCTCGCGTTCGTCGGGGGTTCCGCGGAGAGCACGGAGTACGGGAGAGGCCGCCGTGTTGGCGTCCCGGAGACGGGAACGCAGCAACTTGCTGAACTCTTTGTCGACTCCTGTCTCAATGCGAAACATACGCCTCACCATAAACGTGCCGGACAATCAGTTCTGCAAATCCTCTTCCGCTCCCGCCGCCCGGCCTTACCCTGATGAGCAGCACCGGTGGGGGCCGGTGTTGATCAGGGGGCGAGACAGCCGGGTACGACGCCCGGAGTGGGGGTAGCAGTCCAGCGCGGCGGCGGCCGTGTGGCTGCGGCACCCCGTCCCGGGGTCCTCGGGGTCCCGGAACATTCCGGGCGCCGTACCTGTGCCGGTCGTCCCCCGACCAGTGGGGGTTTCAGTGGTTCGCATCCGTGTCCTGGTCGTCGACGACCATCGCATCTTCGCCGAGTCGCTCGCGGCAGCTCTTGCCGCCGAGCCCGACGTCGACGTCTCCGCAGCCGGCAGCGGGCCTGCCGCGCTGCGCTGCCTGGAGCGAGCTGCGGCGGAAGGCCGCAGATTCGACGTGCTGCTCGTCGACGCCGACCTGGGCGGCAATGTGCCGGGCGTCCGCCCGGCCGTACCCGTGCACGACAACAACGAAGAAGGCCTGGTCGACGGCATCTCCCTGGTCGCGGGCGTCCGCTCGGGCCAGCCGGGAGTGCGTACCGTCGTCCTCGCCGAGAAGGACGACCCGCGCCGCGCGGCCCTCGCCCTGCAGGCCGGGGCCTCGGGTTGGGTCGCCAAGGACTGCTCGCTGTCGAGGCTGCTGACGGTCATACGAGGCGTGCTGCGGGACGAGACGCATCTGCCGCCCGCCCTGCTCACGGGCGTGCTGCGCGAGCTGACCGCCGCCCGCAAGCACCGCACCGAGAGCGAGGAGCTCGTGGAGTCCCTCACGCCGCGTGAGCGCGAGGTGCTGCGGTGCATGGTCGCCGGGCTGGGCAGGAAAGCCGTCGCCGAGCGGCTCTTCCTCTCCCCGCACACCGTCCGCACCCATATGCAGAACGTCCTGGGGAAGCTGGGCGTCCACTCCACCCTCGCCGCCGTGGCACTCGCCCGCCGCGCCGGGGTCGGGCCGGTCGACCTAGCCGGGGATGTTGTCGAACGGGGCGGTCAACTGGCGTAGCAGCCCGGCCAGTTCACCGCGCTGCGCACTGCTGAGCTCCGCCAGGATCGCCCGCTCCTGGTCGAGGAGTCCGGCGAGTGCCTGGTCCGCGCGGTCCCGCCCCTCGTCCGTCAGCCGCACCAACACGCCCCGCCGGTCGCTGGGGTCGGGGAGGCGCTCCACCAGGCCCTTCTTCGCCAGCCGGTCGATACGGTTCGTCATCGTGCCGGATGTCACCAGGGTCTGGGTCAGCAACTGGCCGGGGGAGAGCTGATACGGAGCCCCGGCCCGCCTCAGCGCCGTCAGGACGTCGAACTCCCAGGGCTCCAGGCTGTGTTCGGAGAACGCCAGGCGGCGTGCGCGGTCCAGATGCCGGGCCAGCCTGCTCACCCGGCTGAGCACTTCCAGCGGCTCCACATCGAGGTCCGGGCGCTCCCGGCGCCACGCTGCGACCAGCCGATCGACCTCGTCCTCCATGGCGATCAGTGTAGTGGTTGTGTCGATGTGAAGTCTCTTGACGTCAAGATAGTTGGGGTGTGAGCCTGGAGATCCATCTCGGTCGCTTCAAGGAGGCCCACCCGTGCCCGCATCCGGTCGTTCAGTCGCCCCCACCTGGGACCCGAGCCAGTACCTGCGTCACGCGGACCATCGCGCCCGCCCCTTCGTGGACCTCCTGGCCCGCGTCCCGTCCCTGCCCGCGGACCCGCCCCGCATCGCCGACCTCGGCTGCGGCCCCGGCAACATGACCCGCCTCCTCGCCGACCGCTGGCCCACCGCGCACATCACCGGCCTCGACAACTCACCTCAGATGCTCGCCCGCGCCGAACCCCTGGCAGGCCCCACGCCGGGCGGCGGCCACCTCGACTTCGCCGCCGCGGACGCCGCGACCTGGACGCCGGCAGAGCCGTACGACCTGATCGTCAGCAACGCCACCCTCCAGTGGGTACCGGATCACACAGCCCGCTTCCCCGCCTGGGTGGACGGCCTCGCCCCGGGCGGCACCTTCGCCTTCCAGGTACCCGGCAACTTCGACGCCCCCAGCCACCGCCTGATGCGCGAACTCGCCCATTCCGCACGCTGGAAGGACCGCCTGGCCGAAACGCTCCGCCACGACGACGCGGTCCACGAGCCCGCCCGCTATCTCCAGGCCCTCACCGACCTCGGCTGCGACGCCGATGTCTGGCAGACGACGTACCTGCACCTCCTGAAGGGCGAGGACCCGGTCCTGGACTGGGTGAAGGGCACGGGCCTGCGACCGGTTCTGACGGAATTGGGCGAGGAAGCGGAGTCCTTCGTCGCCGAGTACCGCACCGCCCTCCGCGCCGCGTATCCGGCCGGGGAGCAGGGCACCGTGTTCCCCTTCCGCCGCATCTTCGCGGTGGCGCGGAAGGCGGACGCCTGATCCCGTCCCGCCGGAACGGCAGCCTCCCGCGCCCCAGCCTGCGATGTTGTGCAGAATATTGACGGCAACTAAATCTACGCCTACCTTCGCGGTGTCCCTCCCCCCGCTCAAGGGAGACCCGCGATGCCCCCGTCCCCACCCGCATCCCCAGCACCACCCCAATCCCCCGAATCCACAAGGCAGTTGCGACGTGTCGCGCTGTCCGGGCTGCTCGGTACCGCCGTCGAGTTCTACGACTTCCTCGTGTACGGAACCGTCGCCGCCCTCGTCTTCGGGGAGCTGTTCTTCCCGGGAGCCGACCCCGCCGTCGGCACGATCGCGGCGTTCGGCACCTTCGCCGCCGGTTACGTCGCCCGGCCGCTCGGCGGCATCGTCTTCGGGCACTTCGGCGACCGGCTCGGCCGTAAGTCGATGCTGTTGCTGACCATGGGCCTGATGGGCGGCGCCAGTTTCCTCATCGGCGTGCTGCCCACGTACGACACCGTCGGTGTCTGGGCGCCCGTCATGTTGATCACCCTGCGCGTCGTCCAGGGCCTCGCCATCGGCGGTGAGTGGGGCGGCGCCACGCTCATGGTCGTCGAGCACGCCGGTCAGCGGCGGCGCGGACTGTGGTCCAGCTTCACGCAGATGGGAGCCCCGCTCGGCTCCCTGCTGTCGTCGGCCGTGGTCACGCTCGTCGTCACGCTGCCCAAGGACGAGTTCGCCGCCTGGGGCTGGCGCGTGCCGTTCCTGCTCAGCGTCGTACTGCTCGGCGTCGGCCTGTTCGTACGCCTGAAGGTGGTCGAGAGCCCGCTGTTCGCCGAGGTGAAGAAGAAGCGGAAGGAAGCCCGGCTGCCCGTGGTGGACGTACTGCGGCGGCCCCGCGCGCTGCTGCTCGCCTGCTGCGTCGGCATCGGCGCCTTCACCGCCCAGTCCCTGCTGACCAGCTACATGATCGCGTACGCCACCGGAATCGGCTACGCCCGCTCACAGGTGCTGACCGCGCTCACCGTCTCCGCCTGCGTCGCCCTCGTCGTACTGCCCTGCGCCTCCGCCCTGTCCGACCGCATCGGACGCCGCCCCGTCGTGCTCACCGGCGCCGTCGCCTCCGCCGCGCTGGCCTTCCCGGTGCTCGCGCTGGTCGACTCAGGGTCGCCGGGGCTGCTGATCCTGGCCATCGCCCTCGGTCACGGCGTCGCCCAGTCGATGATGTACGGCCCGCTCGGCGCCCTGCTCACCGAGATGTTCGGCACCCGCGTCCGCTACACCGGCGCCTCCCTCGGCTACCAGCTCGCCACCCTCGTCGGCGCCGGCTTCTCCCCGATGATCGCCGGAAGCCTGGTCGCCGCGGACGGCGGCGGCTCCACCTCGATCGCCCTGCTGCTGTGCGGCGGCGCCACCGTCACCGCACTGACCGTGGGGTTCCTGCGCGAGACCCACCGGGATTCACTGACCGACGCCGAGCCCGGAACCAACACCCCCCACACCCCTGCACCCAAGGAGCAGATGACCTCGTGATCACCCCCACCCGCACCCGCGCCCGTACGTCATTGACGCGCCGGACCGCTCTCGCCGTCGCCGTCCTGCTCGCCGCCTCCGCCGCCCCCACGGTCTCCGCGTACGCCGCCGAAGCGCCCGCCGAACACATCGAGGGCACCCTCCCGTCCGGCGCCAAGTACCTCATGGACAAGCCCGCGAACTGGAACGGCACCGTCCTCCTCTTCAGCCACGGCTACCGGCCCGCCGGCTCACCGCTCGCCGCCCAGAACGCCTCCGACGACGCCACCAAGGCACTCCTCCTCGACCAGGGCTACGCGCTCATCGGCTCCTCGTACGCCTCCAACGGCTGGGCCGTGACGGATGCCGTGCCCGATCAGCTCGCCACCCTCGACGTGTTCACCGCCCGCTTCGGGGAGGCCCGGCGCACCATCGCCTGGGGTCAGTCGTACGGCGGCCTCGTCACCACCGCGATCGCCGAACGGCACCCCGAGCGCATCGACGGCTCGCTCGCCATGTGCGGCCTCGTCCACGGCGGCGTCGCCAACTGGAACAACACGCTCGATCCCGTCTTCGCCCTCAAGACCCTGCTCGCGCCCGCCTCCTCCGTCCAGCTGACCGGTTTCGCCGACCAGGCCTCGGCGGCAGCCGCCGCCGGCACCCTGAGCGCGACCGTCACCGACGCCCAGGCCACCCCCGAGGGCCGCGCCCGTATCGCCCTCGCCGCCGCGCTCCACAACATCCCCGGCTGGAACGACCCCTCGCAGCCCGAGCCCGCCCCGGACGACTGGAACACCCAGCAGGCCAACCAGTACCAGGCCCTCCAGGGGATGCTGGGCAGGCCCGCATTCAGCTGGCGCCAGGAGGCCGAGAGCCGGGCCGGCGGCAACATGTCCTGGAACACCGGCGTCGACTACACGAAGATGCTCCGCCAGTCCTCCGTCTACAAGGAGGTCACCGAGCTCTACAAGGACGCGGGCCTGTCCCTGAAGAAGGACCTGGGCGCCCTGAACCGGGCCCCGCGCATCAGCGCCGACCCCGCCGCCGTCGACTGGATGAGCCGCACCAGCTCGTTCACCGGCCGGCTGCACAAACCGCAGCTCACCATCCACACCACCGGCGACGCCCTCGTCCCCGTACAGACCGAGAGCGCCTACCGCAGGGCCGCCACGGCCGGGGGCTCGGCACCGCTCCTGCGCCAGGCGTACGTCGACAACCCCGGGCACTGCACCTTCAGCCCGGCCGAGCAGTCGGGTGCCCTGCACACCCTGGAGAAGCGGCTCGACAAGGGGCGCTGGCAAGGCACGGATCCGGCGTCGCTCAACGCCACGTCCGCCGCGGCCGATCCCACGACCCCGGCTCGCTACATCCCGTACCGGCCCGCTCCGTATCCCCGCCCGTACGACCTGGCGCATCCCGGCGACGGTCGGTGACAAGCGCGTACGGCCGCCCGTGACCTCCCGCACACGGGCGGTCGTACGCTTACCGCTGTGGAGGACGACAACCTGGACACGACGGACACGCCGCCCGAGGCCCCCGATTCCCCTGACACCCCGCAGTTGCGCCCTCAGTCGCTGGTGCTCGCCTTCTTCGGCAACCACGTACTCGATGAGGGTGAGCTGTGCGTGTACTCGGGCAGCATCATCGACGTACTGGCCCGGGTCGGGACGGGCGAGCAGGCCGTACGGTCCACGCTGACCCGCATGGTCAACCGGGGGCTGCTGCGGCGTCAGCGCGAGGGCCGCAAGATGTTCTTCGGGCTGACCCCGCAGGCGGTACGGATCCTTCAGGACGGCGGGCAGCGCATCTGGCAGGACGGCGCGGTCAACGAGGACTGGGACGGCACCTGGACGCTGCTCGGCTTCTCCCTTCCCGAGTCCTGGCAGCGCCAGCGCCATGACCTGCGGTCGCGGCTCACCTGGTCGGGGTTCGGCGCGCTCTACAGCGGGCTGTGGATCGCGCCCGGCCGCGTCAGCGTCCACGACATCGTCTCCGAACTCGGCCTCGCCGCCCACGTCAAGGTCTTCCACGCGCAAGCCGACGAGGCGACGGACATCGGCACGATGATCCGGGAGAGCTGGGACCTGGAGAGCGTCGCGGCACGGTACGCCGCCTTCGACAAGCGGTGGGCCGGTGGCCATGGCGTCACCTCCGCCGACCCCATGGCCACCCGCCTCCGCCTGGTCGCCGAATGGCTGCGGATCATACGCACGGACCCCCGGCTCCCGGTCCAGCACCTGCCCCCGGAGTGGCCGGCCCGCCAGGCCCAGGAGACGTTCCGACGCATAGCGGAGGAGACGGCGGGGTCCGCTGCGCGGATGGCGGGGGAGCTGCTGGAAACGGTGCCGCTGCGCTTGGCTTGAGCAGTTTGGCCCGGTGGGCATGGTGGGGGTTTGTGTGTGGTTGCTCGCGCAGTTCCCCGCGCCCCTTACGGGGCGCTCCGGTGCGGGCTTCGTTACTAGCGCAACCGATTCCCCTTCCCGCTAATTAGATGACCATCTTCCGTTTTCGGTCGACCGGCCGAACGTATGCCTAACGTCACGTGTTACTTCGGTGTAAATTCAGCTGGCGTTTGCTAGGGTTCGAAGCCGCAGGGGGGTCTGTGACCAGGAGTTTTCCTTTCTTGCTGCCGTTTTTCGGGTGGCGGACGCCTGCCCTGCTGTTTCCGCGGAGCGGCTCCGCTTCCTGAAAGGAATTCTTCGGTGGTACCCAGACTCCGGATTGTTCGCGCGAAGCCGAGAACGCCGTGAAGATCGCTTTCCTGATCAACAACGCGTACGGAATCGGCGGCACCATCCGCTCCACGGCGAACCTCTCGGCCGCGTTCGCCGACCGCCACGACGTCGAGGTCGTCAGCGTGCACCGCGTACGGGACGAACCGGCGCTCCCCTTCGACCCGCGCGTACGGCTGACCTCGCTGATCGACATGCGCGAGGACAGCCCGGGCTACGAGGGCACGCACGAACTCACCCGGCAGCCCTGCACGATGTTCTCCGACACCGGGGCGGCCAAGTACTCGTCGAAGCTGCCGTACTCGGCCCTCCAGGACGCGCGCATCGGCGGCTACCTCAAGGACACCGACGCCGACGTGGTGATCGCCACCCGCCCGGACCTCAACGGCTATCTCGCCCGCGACGGCCAGCCCCGGTACCTGCGGATCGGCCAGGAACACCTGAGCCTCGACGCCCACGGCGAGCGGTTGCGCGAGCACCAGAACAGGGCCGTCGCGGGCCTCGACGCCTTCGTCACCGTGTCCGAGGCGGACGCCGCGCAGTACCGCGCCGCACTGCCCGGCGTGACGGCGACCATCGTGTGCGTACCCAACGGCGTGCGCGCCCCGGCCGTGGTCCCCTCCTCCCTGGACTCCGACGTCATTGTGGCGGCCGGACGCCTGATCGCCGTCAAGCGGTACGACCGGCTGGTCTCGGCCTTCGCCAAGGTCGCCGCGGAGTATCCGGGCTGGACCCTGCGGATCTACGGGCGGGGCCCGGAGAAGGTGAGGCTGCGGGAGCAGATCGACCGGCTCGGGCTGTACGACCGCGCCTTCCTCATGGGACCCGTGTCGCCCATCGAGACCGAGTGGGCCAAGGGCGCGATCGCGGCCATCTCCTCCGACATGGAGTCCTTCGGCATGACGATCGTCGAGGCCATGCACTGCGGCGTCCCGGTCGTCGCGACCGACTGCCCGCACGGACCCGGCGAGATCATCACCGACGGCCAGGACGGACTGCTCGTACCGCTCTCCGGCGACGTCGACGCCCTCGCCGACGGACTCAAGCGCCTTGTCGCCGACCCCGCACTGCGCCGCAAACTCGCCGCCGGCGCCCAGGAGAAGGCCGCGACCTACGCCCCCTCCGTCATCGCCCGCCGCTACGAAGCCCTCATCGACGAACTCTCCCGCAAGCGCCGCCGCACCTGGACCGGCGGCAGCGCGGCCCTGATCCGGCGGCTGAGCCGCACCGTCCGACCCCGCCCGGCAGCGTCCACCGCCCTCCCGGAGAGCACCCCACCGCCCGCCGCGCACGCCCGCGCGACAGCGGAAGGCGGACTGACCGTACTGCTCAACCCGGCCGAACTGCCCGCCGGACCACTGGACTTCGTTCTCCGTCTGCGCCGCGACCCGGACAGGCGGGAGGTCCGCCTCCCTGTGCTCCCGGACCCGGACTCCCCGGACACCGGCGCCCGCGTCACCCTGCACCGAGGCGAGCACACCCTCGCCGAGGGCCGCTGGGACTGCTACGTCGCCCCGCGCGGCACCGGCTCCGGCACCCGCACGCGCCTCACCGCCCGGCTCGTCGAGCAGGCGGCCCTGCTTCGAAGACCCCTCACCGTCCGCGAACCCGACGGCGTGAGCGCGTGGATCCCGTACACCACCGCCGACGGCTATCTCGCCCTGCGCACCTGGCTGCGGCCCGGCCACGCCGAGGTCGAGCGGATCCAGGCCGGCGAGCGCTCGGTGTCCGTCACCGTCTCGCTGCACGGGGCCACCGGCCTCGCGGCCGGGGCTGGGGTCACGGTGCAGGCGGTGTCCCGGACGGAGCGGGCGTACGACTTCTCCGTGCCCGCCCACTCCGTAGGCGCCGACAGCCTCCGCTTCACCCTCCCGTACGAGGAGGTCATGGCGCGGCGCACCACGGAACAGGACCTCTGGGATCTGCGGCTGTCCACCGCCGACGGGACCGTCCCGGTGGGCCGGATCAGCGGGGACATCGTGGATCGCAAGAAAACGGATGTCGTGCCGGCGGTCGTCCTCGACCACCCGCAGCGGGGCCGCACCCGGATCAGACCGTTCTTCTCCGCCACCAACGACCTGGCACTGAGCGCCCGCGACATCGAGGACAACTGAAGACCGACTGGCGGCCGGCTCTCTGAGCCGGCCGGCCGCTCAGCTCTTGCGGTGGCCAATCAGGCGCGGCTTCGCCTCCAGCCCGTCCAGACCGTGCCAGGCCAGATTCACCAGATGGGCCGCCACCTCGGCCTTCTTCGGGCGCCGTACGTCCAGCCACCACTGGCCGGTCAGGGCGACCATGCCGACCAGGGCCTGGGCGTACAGCGGCGCGAGCTTCGGGTCGAAGCCGCGGCTCTTGAACTCGCGGCCCAGGATGTCCTCGACCTGTGTCGCGATGTCGGAGATCAGCGAGGCGAAGGAACCCGTGGACTGGGGGATGGGGGAGTCACGGACGAGGATACGGAAACCGTCCGTGTACTCCTCGATGTAGTCGAGCAGCGCGAACGCCGCCTGCTCGCACAGTTCGCGGGGATGGCCGGCCGTGAGCGAGCTGGTCACCATGTCCAGCAGGCACCGCATCTCACGGTCCACGACCACCGCGTACAGGCCCTCCTTGCCGCCGAAGTGCTCGTACACCACCGGCTTGGAGACCCCGGCCTTCGCCGCTATCTCCTCCACCGACGTGCCCTCGAAGCCCTTGGTGGCGAAGAGCGTGCGGCCGATCTCCAGGAGCTGCTGGCGTCGCTCCGCCCCCGTCATCCGGGTCCGGCGCGCACGCCGCGGCTTGTCGTTGCTGGGTGTGCTGGAGTCGGCCACGCTGTCAATCATGCCGCCTCAGCGGTCTCCGCCTTACCTCGGGAACCCTTCCCGCCTGGGTTCCGGCGTGAATCGATACGCGAGCGTGACGGCCAGCGCACGTCATACGCCCAGCCGAGCTGCTCGAACCAGCGGATGATCCGCGCCGAGGAGTCCAGCTGACCGCGCTCCACGCCGTGGCGGGCGGACGTCGGATCGGCGTGGTGCAGGTTGTGCCAGGACTCGCCGCAGGACAGTACGGCCAGCCACCACACGTTGCCCGAGCGGTCACGCGACTTGAAGGGGCGCTTGCCCACCGCGTGACAGATCGAGTTGATGGACCACGTGACGTGATGCAGCAGCGCCACCCGGACGAGCGAGCCCCAGAAGAACGCCGTGAAGGCTCCCCACCAGGACATCGTGACCAGGCCTCCGACCAGCGGCGGGATGGCCAGGGAGAGCATCGTCCAGAAGATGAACTGGCGGGAGATCGCACGGATCGCCCCGTCCTTGATCAGATCCGGCGCGTACTTCTCCTGCGGCGTCTGCTCCTCGTCGAACATCCAGCCGATGTGCGCCCACCACAGGCCCTTCATCAGAGCCGGGACGGTCTCGCCGAAGCGCCACGGCGAATGCGGGTCGCCCTCGGCGTCGGAGAACTTGTGGTGCTTGCGGTGGTCGGCGACCCAGCGGACCAGCGGGCCCTCCACCGCCATCGAGCCCATGATCGCGAGCGCGATCCGCAGCGGGCGCCTGGCCTTGAAGGAACCGTGCGTGAAGTAGCGGTGGAAACCGATGGTGATGCCGTGGCAGCCGAGGTAGTAGAAGAACACCAGCAGACCGAGGTCCAGCCAGCTCACCCCCCAGCCCCAGGCCAGGGGCACGGCCGCGAGCAGCGCGAGGAACGGGACGGTGATGAAGAGAAGGAGCGTGATCTGCTCGATCGAACGCTTCTGCTCGCCGCCCAGAGTGGCAGAGGGGAGCGAGGTGTCGTTGGTCGCCTTCGGGGCGTCGTCGATCACATCGGAGCTTGTGGTCATGGGGCGTCCCCTGTGGGGTTCGTGGGTTGAGACGATGCCGGATGTACAGGCATACGGGTTCGTATGTCATGCCTACGGTTCCGTAACCTACGGCGTCGTAAGTATGGCAGCGCACAGCCCGGCGGCAAGAGGCCGAGAGACTGCGCCTCCGCATCGAGACCTATCCTGGAATCGGTCGGACAGCGCGGTCCGCTCTGTTTCTTAACTTCCCTGATGCCCTCTTGCTATGCGGCCACCGCCGCCGCAGGCCGACGGGCTCCACCTCAGCCGAGCCTCAGACGTCCTTCACCACTGCAAGGAGCCGCACCTGTGAGCAGTGCCGACGACCAGACCACCACGACCAGCAGTGAGCTGCGCGCCGACATCCGCCGCCTGGGCGACCTGCTGGGCGAGACCCTCGTACGCCAGGAGGGCCCCGAGCTCCTCGAACTGGTCGAAAGGGTGCGCCGCCTCACCCGCGAGAACGGCGAGGCCGCCGCCGAGCTGCTGCGCGGCACGGAACTGGAGACCGCCGCCAAGCTGGTCCGCGCCTTCTCCACGTACTTCCACCTGGCGAACGTCACCGAGCAGGTACACCGAGGCCGCGAGCTGCGCGCCAGGCGGGCCGCCGAGGGCGGACTCCTCGCCCGCACGGCAGACCGCCTCAAGGACGCCGACCCCGAGCACCTGCGCGCGACCGTACGGCACCTGAATGTTCGCCCGGTCTTCACCGCCCACCCGACCGAGGCCGCCCGCCGCTCCGTCCTCAACAAGCTGCGCCGGATCGCCGCCCTGCTGGACACCCCCGTCATCGAAGCGGACCGCCGCCGCTACGACACCCGTCTCGCCGAGAACATCGACCTCGTCTGGCAGACCGACGAACTGCGCGTCGTACGCCCCGAGCCCGCCGACGAGGCCCGCAACGCGATCTACTACCTCGACGAACTGCACGCCGGTGCCGTCGGCGACGTACTCGAGGACCTCACCGCCGAACTGGAACGCGTCGGCGTCGTCCTCCCCGACGACACCCGCCCGCTCACCTTCGGCACCTGGATCGGCGGCGACCGCGACGGCAACCCCAACGTCACCCCCCAGGTCACCTGGGACGTACTGATCCTCCAGCACGAGCACGGCATCAACGACGCCCTGGAGATGATCGACGAACTCCGCGGCTTCCTCTCCAACTCCATCCGCTACTCCGGCGCCACCCAGGAACTGCTGGACTCCCTCCAGGCCGATCTGGCGAACCTCCCCGAGATCAGCCCCCGCTACAAGCGCCTCAACGCCGAGGAGCCCTACCGCCTCAAGGCCACCTGCATCCGGCAGAAGCTGGAGAACACCAAGCAGCGCCTCGCCAAGGGCACCCCGCACGACGAAGGCCGCGACTACCTCGGCACCTCCGAGCTCCTGCACGACCTCACACTGATCCAGACGTCCCTGCGCGAACACCGCGGCGCACTCTTCGCCGACGGCCGCATGAACCGCACCATCCGCACCCTCGCCGCCTTCGGCCTCCAGCTCGCCACCATGGACGTACGGGAACACGCCGACGCCCACCACCACGCGCTCGGCCAGCTCTTCGACCGGCTCGGCGAGGAGTCCTGGCGCTACGAGGACATGCCGCGCGAGTACCGGCACAAGCTGCTCGCCAAGGAACTGCGCTCCCGCAGGCCCCTCGCACCGACTCCGGCCCCCCTGGACGAGGCCGGGCAGAAGACCCTCGGGGTGTTCGAGACGGTCAAGCGGGCCCTCGAGGTCTTCGGGCCCGAGGTGATCGAGTCGTACATCATCTCCATGTGCCAGGGCGCCGACGACGTGTTCGCCGCGGCCGTCCTCGCCCGCGAGGCCGGACTGATGGACCTGCACGCCGGCTGGGCGAAGATCGGCATCGTGCCCCTCCTCGAGACGACGGACGAACTGCGCGCGGCCGACACCATCCTCGAAGGCATGCTCGCCGACCCCTCCTACCGGCGGCTCGTGGCACTCAGGGGTGACGTCCAGGAGGTCATGCTCGGGTACTCCGACTCATCCAAGTTCGGCGGCATCACCACCTCCCAGTGGGAGATCCACCGCGCCCAGCGACGGCTGCGCGACGTCGCCCACCGCTACGGCGTACGCCTCCGCCTCTTCCACGGCCGCGGCGGCACCGTCGGCCGCGGCGGCGGCCCCACGCACGACGCGATCCTCGCCCAGCCCTGGGGCACCCTCGAAGGTGAGATCAAGGTCACCGAACAGGGCGAGGTCATCTCCGACAAGTACCTCATCCCCGCCCTGGCCCGCGAGAACCTGGAACTGTCCGTCGCCGCCACCCTCCAGGCCTCCGCCCTCCACACGGCCCCACGCCAGCCCAGCGAAGCACTGGCCCGCTGGGACGCGGCGATGGACGTCGTCTCCGACGCCGCCCACGCCGCGTACCGCCGCCTGGTCGAGGACCCGGACCTGCCCGCGTACTTCTTCGCCTCCACCCCCGTCGACCAGCTCGCCGACCTGCACCTCGGCTCCCGGCCCTCGCGACGGCCCGACTCCGGCGCGGGCCTCGACGGACTGCGGGCCATCCCGTGGGTGTTCGGCTGGACGCAGTCGCGGCAGATCGTGCCGGGCTGGTTCGGCGTCGGCTCCGGCCTGAAGGCGCTGCGCGAGGCCGGCCTGGACTCCGTCCTGGAGGAGATGCACGAGCAGTGGCACTTCTTCCGCAACTTCGTCTCCAACGTCGAGATGACCCTCGCCAAGACGGACCTGCGGATCGCCCGCCACTACGTAGACACCCTCGTCCCCGACGACCTCAAGCACGTCTTCGAAACGATCGAGACCGAACACGAGCTGACCCTCCGCGAGGTCCTGCGCATCACCGGCGAACAGGAACTCCTGGACGCCCAGCCGGTCCTCAAGCAGACCTTCACCATCCGAGACGCCTACCTGGACCCCATCTCCTACCTCCAGGTAGCCCTCCTGAAGCGCCAACGTGACGCCGCCGCCTCCGGAGCGGCCCCGGACCCGCTCCTGTCACGGGCGCTGCTGCTGACGGTGAACGGCGTGGCGGCGGGGTTGCGCAACACGGGGTGAGGCCACGAACGCCGGACGGGCTGATTTTCAGCCCGTCCGGCGTTTGAGGACGAGGCCGTTCAGGCCGAAAGCGGGGGTCTGGGGGCGCAGCCCCCAGCGGGGTCCAGGGGCGGGCCCCTGATGGGAAGGGTAAGGGCGGCGGGGGCGAAAACCCTCACAGAGCGACAAACGCCGCCGTCAGCAACGTCAACCCCGCCCCACCCAACGCCCACGCAAGCCGTGACAGCCGCAGCCCTCCTGCCACCACCAGCGAAGCAAGAAGCAACGCACCGCCGAGCGGCACCCACGCGTACAGCAGCCCGCCGGGCCCCGTACGGACCACCTCGTCGCTCCCCGGCTTCACCACCACCGCGTACGTCTCGCCCTTCTTCGCCACCACCGTGCTCGAGATCGTGACCCGCTCACGCGCAGTGGACCCCTCCGACACCGGCGCATACGAACCCGTACAGCGATCATCCACGCACCGGGTAACCGTCATCGTGCCCCGCTCACGCCCCTTGGTGAGCATCACATGCTGCGCGGTACCCCACGAGGCCCAGACGCCGGCGATCAGCAGAAGCACCGCGACGGTCCCCATCGCCGCGAGCCGCCCGAACCGCAGCGCAGTACCCGCGCTCGGGCGAGAGGTGAGGGCAGACATGGCGGAGATCCTTGGCCATGGCCCAGCGCTCGGTCAACTCCGACTGGGTCACACCGGGGGACAAGTCAGGAGTTGTACGTACTCTGCGCCCGCTCCAGCCCATCGATCACCAGACACTCCACCGCATCGGTCGCCCGATCCACGAAGTAGTCCAGCTCCTTGCGCTCCGCCGCCGCGAAGTCCTTCAACACGAAATCCGCGACCTGCATACGCCCCGGAGGCCGCCCGATCCCGAACCGCACCCGGTGATAATCCGAACCCATCACCTTCGTCATCGACTTCAGCCCGTTATGACCGTTGTCGCCACCACCCAGCTTCAACCGCAACACGCCATAGTCGATGTCCAACTCATCATGAATGGCAACGATATTCGCGACCGGCACCTTGTAGAAATCCCGCAACGCATTCACCGGACCACCCGACAGATTCATGTACGACATCGGCTTGGCCACCACCACCCGCCGACTCCCCGGCCCCGGCGGCCCAATCCGCCCCTCCACCACCAGAGCCTGCGCCTTCCCGGCCCGCTTGAACTTCCCCCCGACCCGCTCAGCCAGCAGATCAGCCACCATGAACCCCACGTTGTGCCGGTTCATCGCATACTCGGGCCCCGGATTACCCAGCCCCACCACCAACCAGGGGGCGCCGGCGTCGCTCGTCACGTCCATGTCTCCTTCATACGCGAACCAGCCGCCGCTTCCTGCAGGAAGCGGCGGCTGGAACTGCTGTGGGCAAACGTTCCGCAGGGAGATGGGGGTCCCCCCGCTCGAGCGAAGCCGAGAGTGGGGGAGGGTGGGCACAGCCCCAAGCGCCGGGCGCCCTCATGAAGAGCGGTACGGCAAGCCCGGGCTTCCCTGCCGGTCAGGCCTCCGCAGCCGCAGCCTCGCCCTCGCCCTCCTCCGTCGGCTCCTCCGCCTGCGCGGCCAGAACCTGGAGAACAACCGCGTCCTCGTCGATCCCCAGCGTCGTACCCTCCGGCAGCGGGATGTCCTTCGCCAGAATGGAGTCACCGGCCGCCAGGCCCTCGATGGACACGGTCACCGACTCCGGAATGTGCGTCGCCTCAGCCTCGACCGGCAGCGCGTTCAGCACGTGCTCCAGCAGGTAACCACCCGGAGCCAGCTCACCCTCGGTGTGGACGTAGATCTCGACATTGACCTTCTCACCACTGCGCACCAGCAGCAGGTCCACGTGCTCCAGGAAACCCTTGATCGCATCACGCTGAACAGCCTTCGGAATCGCCAGCTGCTTCTTGCCCTCGATCTCAAGGGCAAGAAGAACGTTCGGCGTACGCAGCGCCAGCAGCAGATCGTGACCCGGCAGCGTCACATGAATCGGGTCGCCACCGTGGCCGTACAGCACACCGGGAACCTTGCTCTCACGGCGGATACGACGCGCCGCACCCTTACCGAACTCAGTACGCGTCTCGGCGGCGAGCTTCACCTCGGCCATGCTCATCACTCCTCGTAGATAAGGGGAAACAGAGTCACCCGGCCAAACAACGGCCTGCTACGAAGAGCGCGTCGATTACGGACCGCCGTACCAGCGTCTGACACAACGCCGTACGGCCTCCCTCGCCGAGCAACTGTGACAGCTTACGCGGCGGGAAGGCCGTACCAGAAATCGATCTTCAGACCCGAAACCGGCTACTCAAACCGGCCTAGTGGTCGTCGAACAGGCTCGTCACCGAACCGTCCTCGAACACCTCACGCACCGCACTCGCGATCGTCGGCGCGATCGACAACACCGTGATCTTGTCGAGCTGCAACTCACCCGGCGTCGGCAGCGTGTTCGTGAAGACGAACTCACTGACCTTCGAGTTCTTCAGACGATCCCCCGCCGGACCCGACAACACCCCATGCGTCGCCGTCACGATCACATCCTCCGCACCATGCGCGAACAACGCGTCCGCCGCAGCGCAGATCGTGCCACCCGTGTCGATCATGTCGTCGACGAGCACACACACCCGGCCCTCGACATCACCGACCACCTCATGCACCGTGACCTGATTCGCCACATCCTTGTCACGACGCTTGTGCACAATCGCCAGCGGAGCACCCAGACGGTCACACCAGCGATCCGCCACCCGCACCCGGCCCGCATCCGGCGAAACCACCGTCAGCTTCGCGCGATCCACCTTCTTGCCCACATAGTCCGCGAGCAGCGGCAACGCGAACAGATGATCCACCGGACCGTCGAAGAAACCCTGAATCTGGTCCGTGTGCAGATCGACCGTCAGGATCCGGTCGGCACCGGCCGTCGCCATCAGGTCCGCGACCAAACGCGCCGAAATCGGTTCACGTCCCCGGTGCTTCTTGTCCTGACGGGCGTAACCATAGAACGGCACAATCACCGTGATGCTCCGAGCAGAAGCCCGCTTCAGCGCATCAATCATGATCAACTGCTCCATGATCCACTGATTGATCGGAGCCGTATGGCTCTGAACCACAAAGCAGTCCGCACCACGCGCCGACTCCTCGTAACGGACATAAATCTCACCGTTCGCGAAGTCAAAGGCCTTCGTCGGGACAACCCCGACACCCAACTGCTCGGCGACCTCCTCGGCAAGCTCGGGGTGGGCGCGGCCGGAGAAGAACATCAACTTCTTCTCGCCGGTCGTCTTGATCCCGGTCACAGCACTGTCTCCTCAGAGGTGTCTCAGCCGGTCGTCAAACAATGACCACAGCTGGGTATGCGGATGTGCACCTATCACGGTACGCCGTCACCGACGCGCCGAATTCCGGTCAGCTTCCACCCTCAGCCTCCCGAGAAGCCGCCTCCGCCGCCTTCGCAGCTGCGCTCCCCGGACGCTTCCGAGCCACCCAACCCTCAATATTCCGCTGCTGACCACGGGCCACAGCCAACGAACCCGGCGGCACATCCTTCGTGATCACCGAACCCGCCGCCGTGTACGCACCATCCCCAACCGTGACAGGCGCCACAAACATGTTGTCCGAACCCGTCTTGCAATGTGAACCCACCGTCGTGTGGTGCTTGGCCTCACCGTCGTAGTTCACGAACACACTCGCCGCACCGATATTGGAGTACTCACCGATCGTCGCATCACCCACGTAGGAGAGATGCGGAACCTTCGTCCCCTCACCGATCGACGCGTTCTTCGTCTCGACGTACGTACCCACCTTGGCCTTCAGCCCCAGCCGCGTACCCGGACGCAGATAGGCGTACGGCCCGACATTCGCCTCCGGCCCCACCTCGGCACCCTCAGCCACCGTATTGTCCACCCGCGCACCCGCACCGACCGTCGTGTCCCTGAGACGACAGTTGGGACCGACCTCAGCGCCCTCGCCCAGATGCGTGGCGCCATGGAGCTGCGTGCCCGGATGCACGATCGCGTCCTGCTCGAAGGTCACGGTCACATCGACCCAGGTCGTCGCGGGGTCCACGACGGTCACGCCGGCCAGCATCGCGCGGGTCAGCAGACGGTCGTTGAGGATACGGCGGGCCTCGGCGAGCTGGACACGGTTGTTGATCCCGGCGATCTCACGATGGTCACCGGCGACGGAAGCGCCGACACGGTGACCGGCCTCGCGCAGAATCCCGAGAACGTCGGTCAGATACTCCTCGCCCTGACTGTTGTCCGTACGGACCTTCCCGAGCGCGTCCGCGAGAAGCTGCCCGTCGAACGCGAACACCCCGGAGTTGATCTCACGGATCGCCAGCTGTGACTCGCTCGCGTCCTTGTGCTCGACGATCGCGGTCACGGCCCCCGAGGCACCGTCACGCACGATCCGTCCGTACCCGGTGGCGTCCGGAACCTCGGCGGTCAGCACGGTCACGGCATTCCCGTCGGCGGTGTGGGTCGCGGCGAGCTTCTGGAGGGTCTCGCCGCTGAGCAGGGGAGTATCACCGCAGACGACGACCACGGTCCCGTCGACGCCGCCGCCCAACTCCTCCAGCCCCATCCGCACCGCATGCCCGGTCCCGTTCTGCTCGGCCTGCACAGCCGTACGTACGCCCGGATCGATCTCGGCAAGATGCGCGGCCACCTTCTCCCGCGCATGCCCCACCACGACAACCAACTGCTCAGGCTCCAACTCCCGCGCGGCGGCAAGCACATGCCCCACAAGGGAACGGCCACAGATGTCGTGCAGGACCTTCGGTGTGGCCGACTTCATACGGGTGCCCTCACCCGCTGCAAGAACGACTACGGCTGCCGGGCGAATGGCGCTCACGGGTTTTGCCCTTCGGCTTCGATGACTGCGATGTCTTTGGGGTGCGGACATCGGCAGGATACCGGGGCGTTGTGCGGGGGAAATGTGAGCGGGGCCTGACCCCGTCTTCTTGGGGCAGGCCCCGAACCGAGAAGGGCTCCCCCGCCAGGACTCGAACCCGGACAGATGGCACCAAAAGCCACAGTGCTGCCAATTACACCACGGGGGAATAAAGTCGACCAAACCGGACATTCGGCTAGGTCGCCGTGTAGGCATCCAACACTATGCCGTACCAGGCGCCTTCCACGCGACGATACAACTCGGCGCTCTTGGCGACGTAGATGACCAAGCAGCCGCGGTAAGCGTCGTTCGTGTTCTTGCGGACAGTTCGAGGGTTGTGCTTCTTCAGGGTGGCTCGGCTGAACACGGACACGTCGACGCCCACGATGTCGGCCCAGTACTTCTCGGCGGCTTCCACGTCGGCGGTTTCGTGAATGCTGACCCGAAGGGTCAAGCGATCCCGCGACACTTCGAGCAACTCCAGCCAGCGTAGGAAAAGCTTGATCATGTTGGGGTCGCTGTTGATGAACTGCAGGACCTCAGCGCGCCGGTACGGCTTGTCCTTGGAGCCCTCGGCCCAGTACAAGCCGACGCCGAGGAGGAACAGCTCGCGGTCGGAGAGCTCGCCGACCGCCGCGGCTGCCGCCCGCTTGGTTTCCTCGCGCTCGCGGTCCTGGGTGGCACGCAGCCGTGCGAGCCCCGCGTTCATGCGTGCTCGCTGTTCCTCCGGCGTGCACTTGGGTTCCGGGTGTGGAAGATCCCGTACCCACAGCGAGACCGAGCTCTTCGAGCAGCCCAGCTCGGCCTGGATCTGGTTGTACGTCCAGCCCTGGAGTCGTAGCTGCCGGGCCTTCTCGCGGAGGTCGTCCTTGGCCCTGGGGCGCTTCGTCCATTCCGGAGGTGGTTCGCCCTCTACGAGGCGCTGGAGGGTCTCCTTGTTGTGAACCTGAAGCTCGTCCCCGATCTGCCGAAGGCTGTAGCCCTCGCGCCGCAGGGCGATCGCCTGCTCCCGCAGCCCCTCGAAGTCGGCGTACTTGCCGTATACGTGTGCCATGGGCATACCCTCAGGCCCGAATAAGGGCGTCCGGCCCGAAATCGTGTTCGGTTCACCAGTTCGAGGGATTTCTGCCGTTTTTGCTCCTGTTCGATTGCGGCGTGTGGTGTAGGCCAGTGCGGGAAAGTCACCGGAAAAGGTGGGGTGGGCGAACGTAGGCTGGAGGTATGACCACGACGGGGGAAGACCACAGCGCGGCCGGGACGGGGCCGTGGTGGTGGGTGCGGTGGCGGAGTGCGTGGCTTGATGGTGGGCTCGCGTTGGTGTCCGCTGTCGAGTGCGCTTTCGAGGGGGTTCCGTTCGCGCGGGATGCGGGGTTGCCGGAGCCGGCGGGGATCGTTTTCGGGGTGTTGGCGGGGGCCGTACTGCTGTTTCGGCGTAGGTGGCCGATTGCTGTCGTTCTTGTCTCGATCGCGATCACGCCTGCCGCGATGGGTTTTCTGATGGGGGTCGTCGGGCTCTACACGCTGGCGGCGTCGGAGTTGCCGCGGCGGATCATCGGGGCGTTGGCGTCGATGTCGATGGTCGGGGTGCTGATCGTCGCGTATGTGCGGGCGCATCAGGGTGTCGTACGCGGTGATGTGGAGTTCGGTGAGTGGGCTGTGCCGTTCTTGTCACTGACGACTTCGCTGGGGCTGACCGCGCCGCCGATTCTTCTTGGTTTGTATGTGGGTGCGCGGCGTCGGCTGATGGAGAGCTTGCGGGAGCGGGCCGACTCGCTGGAGCGGGAGTTGCAGCTGCTGGCCGAGCGCGCCGAGGAGCGGGCCGAGTGGGCGCGGAACGAGGAGCGGACGCGGATCGCCCGTGAGATGCACGACGTGGTCGCGCATCGGGTGAGTCTGATGGTTGTGCATGCGGCGGCGCTTCAGGCTGTTGCCCGGAAGGATCCGGAGAAGGCGGTCAGGAACGCGGCGCTGGTGGGGGACATGGGCCGGCAGGCGCTGACGGAGTTGCGGGAGATGCTGGGTGTGTTGCGTACGGGGGATGGTTTGTCGCCTCGGACGCAGCCGGTGCCGCTTGCGGCGGTGGGTGCGGCGGCTGCCGCGGCGGCGTCCCGGGCTGTCGATGACGAGGGTGGCGACGGGCCTTGTCTGGCCGATCTCGATGAGTTGTTGGGGCAGTCGGCGGCTGCTGGTATGACCGTGGATCTGTCGGTCGACGGTGATATCCGTGCGTATGCGCCGGAGGTGGAGCAGACCGCGTACCGCGTGGTGCAGGAGGCGTTGACGAACGTCCACAAGCATGCGGCGGGTGCGAAGACGCATGTGCGGTTGGCGCATCGTTCGGCGGAGATCGCGATGCAGGTGGAGAACGAGCCTCCGCCGGAGCCGGAGGCGGCTTCGGATGCGCGTCTGCCGAGTGGGGGGAACGGTTTGGTGGGTATGAAGGAGCGGGTTGCCGCGCTGGGTGGGGTGTTCGTGTCGGGGCCGACGGATGCAGGTGGGTTCCGGGTGTCCGCGGTGATTCCGGCGGAGGGCTGAGAGCCCCGGAACCAAGCAGGTTCAGCCGGTTGTCAGGCGTACCGGCTCGATGCCCGAGAGGAGTCCCGTCAGGGCTTGGTCGACGTCGGGTCCCAGGTACCAGTCGCCGGTGTGGTCGAGTGTGTATACGCGTCCCTCGGCGTCGATCGTGAGCAGTGCGCGGCTCTCGGATTCCTCGCCAAGTGGGCAGACCTCGGTGTCCAGGGCGCGGCCGAGGTCGGCGAGGGTGCGGGCCATGTGGAGGCCGTGCAGTGGGTCGAGGTGGAGGGGGGAGGGGGCGACCTGTCGGCCGGGTCCGGAGACGGGTACGTGGAGTCCGCCGAATTCCGCCCATGCTTCGACGGCTGCGGGGAACACGGCGTGCCGGTGTCCGGCCGGGGATTCGTGGTTGCGCAGGGCGTCGGCCCAGTACTCGGCCTGTTTTATGTCCCAGCGGCCCGGCTGCCATCCGGCGGCGCGCAGTGCGTGGTCGACGGGTGCGGGGAAGCGGGTCGTGGCGGTGGTGCGGTCGGCGTGCATGGGTCCTACGTTCGTCTGTGCGGCGTTCCTGTTGGTGTCTTTGAGATACGTGCGTATGTGTGGGAAGGCTCACGCTTCCGGTGTCGTCGGGTCGACGATGCGTACGCCGAAGTGGGCGCTGAGGGCGGTGCAGGAGCGGCAGGGTGCGGCGAAGTTGCCGTGCAGGGGGTCGCCGTCCTCGCGGATGTAGCGGGCGGTGAGTTTGGCGTTCTTGAGGGTTTTGCGGGCTTCGCTGTTGGTCATGGGTTTGCGGGCGGCGCGTTTGGAGCGGGCTGTGTCGGCTGCGCTGAGGTGTCGGGAGATGAGGATGGTCTCGGCGCATCGGCCGGTGAAGCGGTCGCGTTGGGCGCTGGTGAGGGTGTCGAGGAAGTCTCGTACGAGTGGGTGGAGTTCGGGGAGTTGGTCGCCGCGTGCGGCGGTGCCGGTGAGGGTGGTGCCGCGTACGGAGAGGGCGGCTGCGATGGTGGGGAGTATGCCGTCGCGGCGGTGGTGGAGGGTGGGTGCGTGGGGTCTTTCGGTGTTGCTCCAGCCGACCCGTGGGTCACCGGATGTGCCCGTCTGTGTGGCGTTCATGATCTTGTTTCCTCCCCATCCCCGCGGTGTGGCTGCTGTTGTCGCAGCCCCCGGGTGCGGGGACAGAGTGCCAAACTCCGTGGCTGGTGTGGAAGCCGAGGCCATGCGACACGCCTGTTCTTCGTCGCACGGTCACGGCGGGGTGACGGCAGGTCACGGAACCGCTGGGCCCGTCGGCCGGTGCGGAACCGGAGGCCCGGTGACCGGTGTCGTACAACCGCATAGGCTGTCGACGTCCGCGATCCAATCAGAACGCCGCAGGGGGCAACCGCCATGACGACAGGTCGGCTCGGGCAGCAAGCCGCGCCGCCGAACGCGGCTTATGCCGGGCAGGTCGTACATTTTCCGGATCCGGTCCGGGCCGCTCGTCATCCCAGAGGTGTACGGGTCGATGAGTACGGCTATCCCGACTTCTCGGTCTATGCGCGTGCCGCGGCGGAGATCGCCGAGCCGCCCGAGGGCTTCGGTGTCGATGAGCTGCGGCTGACGGACTATGTGTCGGCGAACGCGGCTTTGGCGGCTACGGGGCACGACTTGTGGGACACGATCCCGGCGGTGGCGACTCCGCACGGCTGGACCTGGCATCACGTGCCGGGTTTGCGGCGGCTTGAGTTGGTGCCGGTCGAGGTGAAGGCTTTGCTGCGGCATCATGGCGGGCTGGCGACGGCGGCCGTCGACCAGAGCAAGAGGGGTACGCGGCCGTTGCAGGAGACGCGGCCGGTGCATTTCGGGCTGCCGAAGACGTCGGTCGCGGTGAGCGAGCAGGAGGTGCAGGGCGTCGAGGAGGATCTGGGGTATCGGCTTCCGGGTGCTTATCGGTCGTTCCTGAAGGCGGCGGGTGGTTGTGCTCCGGTGGGGGCGGCGCTGGACGCCGAGTTGGGTCTGCTGGTGGACCAGCCGTTCTTCACGGTGCGCGACGAGGCGGCTGTCAACGATCTCGTGTACGTCAACAAGTGTCTGCGTGACCATCTCACCAAGGATTATCTGGGCGTCGGTTTTGTCCAGGGCGGGCTGCTTGCGGTGAAGGTGAAGGGTGAGCGGGTCGGGTCGGTGTGGTTCTGCGCGTTCGACGACGCGCGTGACCAGGACGCGTGGCCGCCGCCGGAGCGGGTGCAGCGGCTGTTGCTGCCCTGTGGTGACGACTTCGACCAGTTCCTGGGCCGGCTGGCGGGTAATCCGCCGGAGCTGGAGACCGTGGCGAACCTGATGGTGGACGGCGGCTTCGCGCGTGCCGTGTCCGTCTCTTCGGTGGGGGAGTGAGCGTCCGATGGTGACCTTCGCGCAGGCGCAGGAGCGCGCGGAAGAGTGGATCAACGGTGATGTGGCCTCGTATCAGCATCGTGAGGTGCGGGTGCGGGAGTTCGAGCTCGGTTTCGTGGTCTGGGCGGAGGACCGGGCCGAGGGGCCGCGCTCCGACGGTGGTGCGCAGCGGCTGGTGATCGCGCGGGACAGCGGGGAGGCCACGTTGTGGCCCTCGCTGCCGGTGGGTGAGGTGATTCGCCGGTACGAGGAGGAGTATGGGCTGCCGGATGCGGCACCCGAACCGGCGCCGGCGCCTCCGGCGCGGGTGGATCTGAACCAGACGTCGTTCCTGCTGACTCCTCCGGAGTGGTTGCAGGAGGCGGCGGACCGGATGGGGATTCCGGATCGGCGGGGAGGGTCGGGGGCGGGTTCGCCTTCGGGTTCCGCCGGTTCGTCCCGTTCGCCGTCCGGTTCGTCCGGTTCGTCCTCGGGCTCCCCCGGTTCATCCGGTTCGTCGTCGGGTTCGTCCGATGGGGCGGGGGCTCGTCCGGCTGTTGCCTCTGCTGACGCCGGGTTCGCCAACGGGGCGTCGGGGGGCGGGAGTTCGCGGCCCGGGATGTCGCCGGGCGGGTCCTCGGCTCCCGGGGGTGCTCCGTCGTGGCCGGCCGCCGGGGGCGGGTCCGAGTCGGGTTCCGGTGATGGTCCCGGTACGCCTTCCGAGGCGACCCCGTGGGCCGGGACCGACACCAACGCCGATGCGGGCGAGGACCGTTCGGTGCCGCTGCCCGCGACGGTGTTCGCACCGCCGCTGAGCGACGCCGACGACGGCAGTACGCCGCCGCCCACGCCACCGGACGCCAAGACCTCCCTGATGCAGGGCGGCAGCCAGCTTCCGCGCACGGCGGTGACCCCGGCGGTCGACGACGACCGGGGGCCGGGCGCGGCTCCGGGTACGCCGCCGCCTGGCGCGCATGGTGCGCCGGGTACGCCGCCGCCTGGTTCGTCGTACGGGTACCCGCAAGGCCCTGGTTCGCAGGGAGCCCCGCCTCCGGGTGCGCCCGGCACTCCGCCGGCCGGTTCCTCGTACGGATATCCGCAGGCGCCCGGTGCCGCTCCGGGCACGCCGCCGCCCGCCGGACCAAATGCGCCGCAGCCGCCCGCCAGGCCCAACCCGCCGCAGCCGCCCGCTGGTTCGGGTGGGCCGGGGCGGCCGTTGGCGCCCCATGCCGGTGACATCGCCGACGCCGCGACCAGCAAGGCGCAGTCGCCGCCGCGCGGGGCGCGTGGCGGTGGCGCGAGTACGCCGCCTCCGCCGGGTGCGCCTGGGACGCCGGGGGCGCGGCCGGGGGGTACGCCTCCGCCGTCCGGGCCCGGTGCGCCGGGTGCCTCGGGGGGCGGTGGGTATGTGCCCACGCAGCTCGTGTCGCAGCTCGGTGCTGACGGGCCCGAGGGGCCGAGGGTGCCTGGTCAGCCGGGTTCGCCCGGAGGACCTGGTGCGCCGCAGCCGCCCGGTGCTCCCAATCCTCCGAGCGGTACGCCCTCGGGTGGCGTCCATCACGCGGCCACCGTGTTCGCCGACCCGAACCAGCCCGGCGGCAGTTTGGGTGGCAGTTCCGGTGGCCCCAAGCCGCCGGGCCCGCCCGGTGCCCCCGGCCAGCCCGGCGCGCCGGGTACGCCTCCGCCGGGTGCGCCGCAGCCTCCGGGTGCCCCGGGCGCTCCGGGTACGCCGCCCGGTGGCGTCCACCACGCGGCGACCATGTTCGCCGGGTCCGGCCCCGGTGGCGCTTCCCGTCCTGGTGCGCCGCAGCCGCCTGGCGCTCCGGGTGCCCCTGGTCAGCCCGGTCAGCCTGGAGGTTCAGGCGCTCCGAACCCTCCGAGTGGTACGCCCTCCGGTGGCGTCCACCACGCCCAGACGGTGCTGTCCGGCCCTGGTCCCGCGGGCCCGAGTACGCCCCCGCCGCCGCACGCTCCCGGGATGCCGCCGGGCGCGCCTCAGCAGCCGATGCCAGGCCAGCCCATGCCGGGCCAGCCCCCCATGCCGGGCCCGGGCGGCGGACCGACCCCCGGCCAGCCCATGCCCGGCCAGCAGCCCCCGGCGTACGGCTACCCCCAGCAGGGCCAGCCGACCGTCGGCCCCGGCTATCAGGCCGTACTCCGCTACCGCGCGCAGGACGGCTCCGAGCAGCAGCTCATCCGCCGTTCCGCGCCGGGCACCCCGCACCCGGAGTGGCAGATCCTGCACGAACTGCGTGCGATGAACGTGCCCCCGCAGCAGGTCCTTGAGCTCCACACGGAGCTGGAGTCCTGCGAGCTGCCGGGCGCGTACTGTGCGCGGATGATCCGCGAGAGCTGGCCGCAGGCGCGGATCACCAGCATCGCCCCGTACGGCACGGACCACGCGAGCCGTCAGCAGGGCATGGCCCAACTCCTCGCGCACCAGGGCGAGTTGCACCAGGTCGCGGACGGCCCCGCCCGGCCGGCACCGGTGCGCGCGCCGCTGCCGCCGGTGCAGCCCTCGCCGCCGATTCCGCCGGAGAACATCGGTCAGGAGCTGGCGGCGGCGTTCGGACCGGGGATCTTCCGGTTCGACCAGGCGGCGGTGTCCCGGCAGGGCGTACCCCCGATCGTGGCGCACACCCTGGTCGTGGCCGGGCTGCCCATGGACATGAACCCGTTCTTCTGGGCCCAGGCCCAGCCGGGCCGCCCGGTGCCCACGCTCGCCGAACTGGCCCAGGAACGCGGGGTGCAGCCGGCCTCGGACGCGGGCTCGTACCTCGTCATGGGCAGCGACTTCGGCAAGGCGATCTGCGTCCAGTACGGCACGGCGAACATCGTGGCCGTACCGGTCGAGGCGGGTCCGGGCGGCGCACCCGTACCGCCGCAGTTCGTGAACACGGGGCTGCCGGAGTTCGCGCGGAGCCTGGCGTTGCTGGGCCGTATGTGGCGGCTTCGCTTCGGCCTGAACCAGGAGCAGGCGGGCCGCTGGACCGTCGACTTCCAGGCGGCGCTCGCCGCCCTCGACCCGGCGGCGCTCGGTTCGCCGGAGAGCTGGTGGTCGGTGCTGCTGGAACAGATGTGGGACGGCTTGCTCTGACGTCACCTTCTGTGAAGGGGC
>NZ_BAAGPS010000002.1:0-148073 GCF_054783935.1 Streptomyces pseudoechinosporeus | reverse complement strand
CCCTTTTGTTATCCGATCCCTTACTGACTGAACGGACGGAGTGTCGCATTATGAACACTTCTGTCTGATCTACCAGGATGTGTGGCACATCGTGCTGTATGTCATGCAGTACGTCGCCGAAGAGGGGATTCGAGGATGAGCAGCGCATCGGGCGCATCGGTGTCGCCTCATGGCTTCACGGCCGTACGGGGCCGTGGTTACCGTCCCGAGCAGGTGGACGCGTACGCCGCGGAACTCTCACAGAACCGTGACGCCGCGTGGGAACGGGCCGCCCGCCTGACCGTACTGGCCGAGGAGATGGAGGCGGAGGCGCAGCGGCTGGCCGAGTGGGTGGCCGCGCTGCCTCCGCAGACGTACGAGGCGCTCGGCGAAGGGGCCGCGCAGATCTTCGAACTCGTCAAGGAGGAGGCGGCGGTCCTCCACGAGAACGCCCACCGGGAGGCGAGACGCGTTCTGGAGGGGGCGGAGTCCGAGGCCGACCGGGTGCGTGAGGCGGCACGGGCGGAAGCCGGCGCGGTACGGGCCGCGGCCGACGAACGGGCCCGCCGGCGCTTGCTCGCCGCCCAGGCCGAGGCCGACGAACTGCGTATCGCCGCGCGCCTGGAGGCAAAGGAGCACCGCGGCGAGGCACTGGCCGCGCTGCGCGACATGCGCCAGCGCTCGGAGGCGTTGCTCGCCGAGCAGAACAAGGAACACGCCGACCGCCTGGACGAGCTCGACCGCGCGACGGCGGAGCAGGAGGCCGCCCTGGACGCGCAGTACGCTCCGCTGCTGTCACGCGCCGAGGCGACCTTGGCCGAGGCCGAACGAACCCTGGCCGAGGCCGAGGACTCAACCCGCTCCCTCCAGGAGGAAGCGGAGTCCCAGGCCGCCGCCCTCCTCGCAGAGGCCCACGCCCGCGAAACCCGAATCACCTACGAAACGGAGCGCCTGCTCCGCGCCCACGCCGACCAGCGGGACGAAGTACAGGCCCACATGGACCACGTACGGGACAGTCTCGTGACGCTGACGGGGCAGGCATCGGCGGATTGAGGGCGCCCCGACACGACTAACGCCCTCGCCGAACCACCCCGGCCAGAATCCACCCCTCAACCGCCTCATACTGCCGCCGCTGCTCCTCCGCCTGCCGCCGCCCCGAAAGCATCGTCCCCAGCCACCCGAAGGCGAAGCCGAGCGGAATGGAGAGGAGCCCGGTGGTGGTGAACGGGAACCACGTGAAGTCATGGTCGGGGAAGGCGGAGATGGGTGAGCCGGAGACCAGATTGGTGCCGGTCATCAGGACGAACGTACTGACCGTGCCGCCGATCAACGTGCAGAGCAGCCCCGCCCGGGTGTAGCGGCGCCAGAAGAGCCCGTAGACCAGCGCGGGCGCGATCGCCGAGGCCCCGACGCAGAGCGAGAGCGTGACGAGCGGCTGCAGGCTGCGGTGCTGAACGAGCGTGGCCAGCAGGATCGTCGGGACCCCGACGGCAGCCGCGGACGCTCTGGCCAGCGTCATCTCGCGACGCGGCGACAACTGCTTCTTGCCGTGGGCGAACACGTCATGCGCAAGGGAGTTGGCGCAGGCGAGAATCATCCCGGCCACCGATGCGAGCACGGTCAGGAAGATCGCCGCCGTGACGGTGGTGAAGAGCAGCGTCTCGGCCGTCGACGGGTCCGTCCCGAACACGGCGCGCGAGCCCAGCAGATACGCCGTGTTGCCCTGGGGATCCGCCGCCGTGATCGCCGCTCGCCCGATCATGGCCACCGTGCCGAAGCCGATGACCGTGATGATCAGCACGAACAGCGCCACGGCCGGCACCGCCCAGGACATCGACCGGCGCACCTCGCGTGCGCTGCCCGCGGTGTACATGCGCATGGTGATGTGCGGCAGCACCGCGCCGCCGAGTACCACCACCAGCTCTGTGGTGATCATGTCCAGCTTGGGGTTGGGCCCGCCCGCGAACTGCAGCCCGGAGTTGAGGAACGCCGACCCCGCCCCGCTGCTCTCCGCCGCCGTGTTGAAGAGGCCGCCGAGGTTCCAGTCGAACTGGTTCAGGATGAGTACGGCGATGACGGCGCCGGAGCCGAGCAGCATCACGATCTTCAGGATCTGGATGAGCGCGGTGCCTTTCATGCCGCCGATCGCCGCGTAGCTGATCATCAGTGTGCCGAGCCCGATGATGCAGCCGGTCTTCAGCGAGTCGCTGGAGAAGCCGAGCAGAAACGCCAACAAATCGCCCGTACCGGCGAGTTGGACCAGCATCATCGGCATCAGCGCGGCGAGCGTCACGACGCAGGCCGTGATGCGTACGGACCGTCCCGGCATCCGCCGCGCGAACACGTCGCCCATGGTGAACCGGCCCGCGTTGCGCAGCGGTTCGGCCAGCAGGAACATCAGCAGCATCAGGGAGAGGACGGTGCTCAGGGCGAGTACGACCCCGTCGTAGCCGAACAGCGCGATCACGCCGCCCGTGCCGAGCACTGTCGCGGCGGAGATGTAGTCGCCCGCGATGGCCAGGCCGTTGCGCATCGGGGACATCGAGCTGTAGCCGGTGTAGAACTCGTCGAGGTCGTCGCGGTCGGGGCCGGTCATCACGCACAGCAGCAGCGTGATGGTGGCGATGACCGTGAACGCCACGAGCGACATCGCCTGTGCGGAACTGCTGAACCCGGTCATCGTCCGTTCTCCGCCCGCTTGGCGTCCAACTCCGCCTGTTTCCTTATCCGTTCGGCGATCGGATCGACGCCGCGGCGGGCCGTGTACTCGTACAGCGCGATCGCCGCGCAGGTGACGGGTACCTGGATGAGCCCGAGCAGCAGCCCGACGGGCAGCCCGTCGGTGACGTCCTTCGTCATGAACTCCGGCGCGTACGCGGACAGGATGAGGAAGAGCGTGAAGTAGCCCAGTGCGGTGAGCGTCGCCACGCGTCGCTGCCACCGGTACGCGGTGCGCAGGACGCGGATGTCGCTGTGGTGGCCGAGCGCGGCGTGCCGGGGGCGGTGGCGCACGGGTTCGGGTTCCGGCGGCGGTTGTGGTGCCCAGGGGTAGGTGAAGTAGGAGGGCGACGAGTCGTGGGGCGGTGGAACTGGGTACGACGGAGACGGGTCGTAGGACATCCCGGTTTTCCTTGCGTGGCTCGGGCCCGGGGTGCGGGCCGCAGGGAACTCTTTGGCGGGGAGGGGTGGGAAGGGGCGGGAATGAGCCACGCACGCTACTCGCCGTCCTCGGGATACGCCGCCTTTTCACCAAACTGATTGGTCGGTATGCGCTTACTTCGCTGACCTCGGGTGTTACCTCGGTTAACCCCACTTACCCCATTGGTCAGTTGTGACGAAAACGTAAACGTCGAGAAGTGTCGCTTCGGGCCTTTTCGTGATCACTCGTCGGGGTCGGCAGGGTTGCCGACCCCGAGCAGCGCCAACGGGTGCTGTCCGGACGGCACGACCGCAGGGTTGAGGCCGAGGAGCCGGTCGTCGTCGAAGCCGGCGACGAGTACCGCGCCCAGGCCGGACTCGGTGGCCTGGAGGTAGACGTTCTGGCTGGCGTGGCCTGCCTCCAGCCATACGTACCGCCGGCCCCGGCGGCCTTGCGGCGGCTGGTCGGCGAAGTGGTGCGTGGCCGTGTCCATGTCGCCGCTGAGCAGCAGCAGCGCCGCCGCATGTCGCAACCAGTCGTGGTCGGCAAGGGTGGTACGGGCGACCCGGTCGCGGTGATCGCCGTCGGCGACCGGGGTCAGTGCATGGCGCTCGGCCTCGTACCGGTAGGCACCGGCGGCCAGTCCGTCCACGTTGCCCGCGATCACAGTGAGCGTCAGGGGATACAACGCGTGCGCCGACGGGCACGTGCGGTGCCCGTCGGCGGTTCTCCCCTGTGCCGCCCACGCCAGGTGTGCGATCTGGGCGAGGCTCAGCGACCTCCTCGCCCGAGAGGAGACCACCGACGCCTTCATGGAAGTCGAGGAGCGTGCCCTGCACCTCAAGGTCGCCCTCTACGACCAGTTTCTCCCGGCTCTTGACCGCGTCGGCGTGCACTAGGAGCTCGCAACAGCCCCTATGCGTCGGTCCGCTTCTCCAAGCGGCTGCCCCGTGGCAGCGTGACGGACATGATGTCGCCGGGGGCGTCCAACGCGATGCGGTGCCATCGCCCGCGCGGCACGACGACCGCGGTGCCGGCCGTCAGCTTGATCTCCTCCTCCTCGTCTCCCGGCCGCTCCGGGCGGAAGCAGAGGCGTATCCCACCGGAGAGGCAGGAGACGAACTCATCCGCCTCGGGGTGGACTTCCCAGTGGTCGGCGTGGACGTCGGCGTCGGTCTCCACGTGGAAGGTCATCAGCTGCCAGCCGTCTCGTCCGGGGTCGAACACAGGCTGCTCGGCGTGTACTTGGGCGTCCTGGCGCAGGTGGATGAAGTTCGCGAAGAGGTCGATCGGGGTCACGGTCATGCCGGGAAGTCTTTCCTGTGGTGATCTTGGTGTTCTTTCATCGGATGGGTGTGGCGTGGGGGTGGCCGACCCTGCCGTCCGCGGCTACCTCACTCCGCCAGCGCCCGGCCCAACGCGGTGCCGAGCGTGACGAGTTGCCGCTGCGAGACCTCGGCGGACTGGATCGCCAGCGACCCGTGGAAGGTGCCGGGCCACTGGTGCAGTTCGACCGACACGCCCGCCTGGAGCAGGCGCAGCGCGTAGTCGATGCCTTCGTCGCGGTTCGGGTCGAATTCCGCGGTGGCGATGTAGGCCGGTGGGAGGCCGGACAGGTCGTCGGCGCGCGCCGGTGCGGCGTACGGCGTGGCGGGCTGGGAGCCCAGGTAGTGGCCCAGCGCCGCAGCGCGTACGGCGCGCGTGTTCCAGGGGGTGTCGGTGAAGTTTCGCGCCGACCACGTCTGCTGCCGGTCGTCGAGGATGGGCTCGTTGAGCAGTTGGAAGTGGACCGGCGGCCCCTGCTGGTCACGTGCGCGTAAGGCCACCGCGGCCGAGAGGTTCGCGCCGGCGCTGTGGCCTCCGACCGCGATCCGGTCCGGGTCGATACCGAGTTCGGCCGCGTGTTCGTGCGCCCAGGTCACTACGGCGTAGGCGTCGTCCAGGGCGGCCGGGAACCGGTGCTCGGGCGACAGGCGGTAGTCGACGGTGATCACGACCGCGCCGGAGAGGCCTGCCAGCGGAACGGCCCACAGGTGCTCCGTGTCCAGGCTGCCCATGACCCATGCGCCGCCGTGCAGCCAGACGACGGCACCTCGGGCCCGCTGGGGGCGGTAGACCCGCACAGCCACGTCCGGATCGGCGGGCACCGTGCGGTCCTCCACCTCCATTCCGGCGGTGTCCGGTGCCGGCCTCGAGGCGGCCACCTCGGCGTAGGCCTTGCGCGCGGTGACGGGGTCGGTCAGGTCGTTGCTGGGGAGCAGGTGGACGAATGCTTCGAGTTCGGGATCCATGCCGCCATCCTCACCGGCCGCCTCCCCGGGGTCGTCCGCCAACTGTCGGGTATCCCGCCCGGATCGCGCGCCGATCGGCGCTTCTTCTCCCCGCCACGGGGTCCTATCCTCGTGCCATGGAGGCGCTGGCAGTACGGCTGTCGGGAATGGACTCGTACGTCGAAGGCGCGATCCGCGTCGTCGCGTTCTACGACACACTGTTGCGTCGGCGGGTGGATCTCCCGGCGCTCACCCGGGCCTCGGCGGGCCTCGCCGAGTGCGTGGCCGGGATCCGGCTCCACGGCACGGGCCGGGCCATCCGGATCTCGCCCGACGGCAGGGAAGCGTCCGCCCCACCGGCGCCCGCGTCCACGACGGCGCCGATCACCCTCGACGAGGAGGAGATCGGCACGGTGTGGCTGGAACGCTCCGGCGAGCCCAACCCGCTCGACGAAGTCCTCCTCGACCGGCTCGCCATCGCCGCCGCGGGCGCCGTCGAACGGTACGGCCCGGCCTGCACCACCATGGCCGACCCCGCCCTCGTCGAACTCGCGATAAGCGCCGACAGCGACGAGGCGGCCCGAGCCCGGGCGCTACGGCTCCTGGGTTTCGCCGCCGGCCTGCCGGTCCATGTCGTCGCCGTACGCTCGCACCTTCCGCTCGACAAGGTCGGCGGCCTGCTCTGCCCGGCCCGCCCGGTGAAGGCCGCACCGCTCGCCGACGTGGGCGTCATCCTGGCCACCACCGTGGATCCGGCCCGGTTTCCGGCGGACGTACGAGCGGGCATCGGCGCCGCCGGAAGCCCTGACCGGTCCTGGCAGCAGGCCCGCACCGCCCTCCGCTTCACCACCCCGCGCGAACCGGTCGTCCACTACGACGACTTGGGGGCTTTGGCGTTGCTCGCCCAGGTACCCCAGGACGCCGCACGGGACAACGCCGACGTGGCCGCGATCGCCCGCCTGTCCGGCAACCCGGAAGATCTGGAGACTCTGGACGCCTACTGCGCCACCGGCTCCGTACGCCGGGCCGCCGACCTTCTCCACCTGCACCACAGCAGCGTCGCCCGCCGTCTCGAACAGCTCGGGAAGACCCTGGGCATCGAACTCACCGAGCCCACCGGGCTGACACGGACCAGGCTCGCCCTCACCGCATGGCGGCTGCTCGACGACTGAGCACACACTGGAGTCATGAACGCAGACGACAGGAATCTTCTGGCCCGGGGAAGCGTGGCGACCAGGCTTCCCGCCCAGGACCTGGAGCGGGCGCGGCGTTTCTACTCCGAGCAGCTCGGTCTGGAGCCCGTCGACGAGCGGCCCGGCGGGCTGTTGTACCGGTGCGGAGGCGTGGAGTTCGCGCTGTTCAAATCGACGGGAGCCTCTCCCGGCACCTTCACCCAGATGGGCTGGCAGGTCGACGACATCGAGGCAGTCGTGGCGGAGCTCAAACAGCGCGGCGTGGTGTTCGAGGAGGTCGATGTGCCCGGGTTCCGGACGAGGAACGGAATCGCGGACGTCGACGGCCACTATCCGAGCAAGGGCGCACGGGGCGAACGCGCCGTCTGGTTCCGCGACAGCGAGGGGAACCTGCTGGGTATCGGCGAGCCGGTCTACTGAGCCGAGCACCCGGCCCGGAGGGCGGGGCAGGTCAGTAGCCCTTTATCGCCCGCCAGACAGGCCCCGTGAACAAAGGGGGCCGATCACGAATCGGCAGCGCCCTTCAACACCGGAAACCGCCGCGGCGCCATCAACAACAGCACCAGGAAGGCGAGCCCGGCCGCACAGGCCGCGCCCAGGTAGACCGCGTGGACCGCGTCGGCGACCGCGTGGCGGAGGGGTTCGGAGAGGGTGCCCGAGTCGAGGGAGCGGGTGACCGAGTCGAGGTCGCCGGCACCGCCCAGGCGGGTGGCCAGCACGCCGTTGGCGATCGCTCCGAACAGGGCCGCGCCCAGCGTCTGGCCGGTCTGGCGGCAGAAGAGTACGGAGCCGGTGGCCGTGCCGCGTTCGGACCAGACGACCGTCGACTGGACGCCTATGAGCAGAGGGAGTTGGAACAGTCCGAGTGCGCCGCCGAGCAGGAGCATGAGCAGGGCCGGCTGCCAGGGTTCGCCGGGGTAGGGGAGGAACGGGAACGCGAGCAGGAGCAGCGCGGCCGTGCCGATGCCGATCAGCGCCGAGTTGCGGAAACCGATCCTGCGGTACACATGCTGGCTGAGCGCCGCCGACACCGGCCAGCTCAACGTCCATACGGAGAGCACGAATCCGGCCGCTATGGGGGCGAGCCCGAGGACCGCCTGGGCGTAGGTCGGGAGGAAGACCGTGGGCGCCACCATCAGCAACCCCAGCGCGCCGAGTGCCAGATTGACCGCCGCGATGGTGCGGCGGCGCCAGACCCAGCCGGGGATGATCGGTTCGGCGGCCCGGCGTTCGATCAACACCGTGAGTGCGACGAGGGCAAGTCCCGTACCCAGCAAGGCGATTGAGGGAGCTGAAAGCCAGGGCCACGCCACTCCGCCCTGCACCAGCGCCGTCAGCAGGACGCCGCCGCAGGCGAAGACGGCGAGTGCGCCCGCCCAGTCGATACGAGGGCGGGGGCCGGGCTCGCGCTTGGGTTCGTGGAGGTGGCGGACGATCAGCCAGAGGGCCAGCGCGCCGATCGGCAGGTTGATGAGGAAGATCCACCGCCAGTCGGCGTACGCCGCGAGGACTCCGCCGACCGCCGGGCCCGCGACCGCCGAGGTCGCCCAGACCGTGGACAACTTCGCCTGGATCTTGGGGCGTTGCTTCAGGGGGTAGAGATCGGCGGCGAGCGTCTGGACGGTCCCTTGGAGGGCGCCGCCGCCGAGACCCTGGACGATACGGAAGGCGATGAGCGCCGCCATGTTCCAGGCGAGCGCGCAGAGCAGGGAGCCGAGCAGGAAGATGGCCGCGCCCGCGATCAGTACGGGCTTGCGGCCGAAGGTGTCGGAGAGCTTGCCGTAGACGGGGAGCGTGACTGTCACTGCCAGCAGGTAGCCCGAGAACAGCCAGGAGAAGACGGAGAAGCCGCCGAGGTCGCCCACGATCTGCGGCACGGCGGTCGACACGATCGTGGAGTCGAGCGCGGCCAGGCCCATGGCGAGCATGAGCGCGGCGACGACGGCACGGCGTTTACGGGGCTCGACCGGCCCGGCGGCCGGTGGTGCGGACGGTGTGCCGGTGTCCGGCCCCTGGGTTTCCTCCTGGCTCATGGATTTCCTTTCCCCCTGCATCTATCTGCCGGAGGACACTCTCCCACTTCAGCCTCAAACCATGGGAGGTATGACGCCGACTGGCCTCAAGAGTGGAGGCGACCCCTAGAACCCCTCCGCCGACGGGTGGAGATCCCTTAGGGGTACCTCCGTACTACGGACCGGGGAGGCTTCGTACCGCCGGAGGACGAGACGCGACCTGCCCCCTCCTTAACCTGGCTTTACGCCGCTGAGGGCGGAGTACCGCACCTCCGGAGGTGGGGTTTACCCCCGGAAAAGACTGCGCTGGGCACCAGCGCGCCGGACCCCCTCCCGCCACCAGACTCATTCCACGTAGAAGAGCACGCAGAGCACGCACACCACCTGCTGACCGACTTAGGAGACTTACCGTGACTTCGGCTGTAACCATTCCCAGGCACGGGGGCACTGGAGGGCGTACGGCCGTTGCCGCGCGGGCGCGGCAGGTCGTCAAGGCATACGGGTCCGGGGAGACCCGCGTCGTCGCCCTGGACCACGTCGACGTGGACATCGCGCGGGGCCAGTTCACCGCGATCATGGGTCCTTCGGGGTCCGGGAAGTCCACGCTGATGCACTGCCTCGCCGGCCTCGACACCGTCACCTCCGGGCAGATCTACCTGGACGAGACGGAGATCACCGGCCTCAAGGACAAGAAGCTCACGAAGCTGCGCCGGGACCGGATCGGCTTCATCTTCCAGGCGTTCAACCTGCTGCCGACGCTGAACGCGCTCGAGAACATCACTCTGCCCATGGACATAGCGGGCCGTAAGCCGGACCGCGGCTGGCTGAGCCAGGTCGTCGAAACGGTCGGCCTGAGCGACCGCCTCAAGCACCGGCCGAACCAGCTCTCCGGCGGCCAGCAGCAACGCGTCGCCGTGGCACGGGCATTGGCCGCACGGCCCGAGATCATCTTCGGTGACGAGCCGACCGGGAACCTCGACTCCCGGGCCGGCGCCGAGGTGCTCGGCTTCCTGCGGCGCTCCGTCGACGAGCTCGGCCAGACCATCGTGATGGTCACCCACGACCCGGTGGCCGCCTCGTACGCGGACCGGGTGCTGTACCTGGCCGACGGCCGGATCGTCGACGAGATGTGGAAGCCCACCGCCGAAACCGTCCTGGACCGCATGAAGGACTTCGATGCCCGGGGGCGCACGTCATGACCGTCATGAAGACCTCGATGCGCAACTTCTTCGCGCACAAGGGACGTATGGCCCTCTCGGCCGTGGCGGTCCTGCTGTCGGTGGCCTTCGTCTGCGGCACGCTCGTCTTCACCGACACGATGAACACGACGTTCGACAAGCTCTTCGCGGCCACCTCGTCCGACGTCCAGGTCAGCGCCAAGGGCGCTTCGGACACCGGTGAGACCCAGGCCGACAACGGCAAGCCGCCGGTCATGCCCGCGTCCGTGCTGGGCGAGGTGCGCAAGGCGGAGGGCGTCAAGTCCGCCGAGGGCACCGTCTTCTCCACCTCGGTGACCGTCGTCGACGCCGACAAGGACAGCCTCTCGCCCGCGGGCGGCGCCCCGACCATCGTCGGCAACTGGAACGCCAACGACGCCCGCACCATGAAGATCTCCTCCGGCAACGCCCCGCGCGGACCGGACCAGATCATGGTCGACGCCGACACCGCCGACAAGCACCACCTGAAGCTCGGCGACGAGATCGGCGTCATCACGGCGGTGGGCACGCACCGTGCCAAGGTCTCGGGCTTCGCGGAGTTCGAGGTCACCAACCCGGGTGCCGCGATCTTCTACCTGGACACGAAGACCGCGCAGAAGGCCCTGGTCGGCGACACCGGCGTCTACACCAACGTCAACGTCACCGCTGCCTCCGGCTTCAGCGACGCCCAGGTGAAGAAGAACGTCACGGCCACGCTCGACAGCGGCTACCAGATCCAGACGGCCAAGGAGGTCGCGGACGCCAACGCCGAGGACGTCGGCGAGTTCATGGGCGTGATGAAGTACGCGATGCTCGGCTTCGCCGGGATCGCCTTCCTCGTCGGCATCTTCCTGATCATCAACACCTTCTCGATGCTGGTCGCCCAGCGGACCCGCGAAATCGGCCTGATGCGGGCCGTCGGGTCGAGCCGCCGGCAGGTCAACCGGTCCGTGCTCGCCGAGGCGCTGCTGCTCGGTGTCTTCGGCTCGGTGCTGGGGGTCGGTGCGGGCGTGGGCCTGGCCATCGGCCTGATGAAGCTCATGGGCGCCACCGGCATGAACCTCTCCACTGACGACCTCACCGTCGCCTGGACCACCCCGGTGGTCGGCCTGCTGCTCGGCGTAGTGGTCACCGTGCTCGCCGCGTATCTGCCCGCCCGGCGGGCCGGCAAGGTCTCGCCGATGGCGGCGCTGCGGGACTCCGGGGCGCCGGTGGACGCCAAGTCCGGTGTCATACGGGCTCTGCTGGGCCTGGTCCTGACGGGCGCCGGCGGTTACGGGCTGTACCTCGCGTCCCAGGCCGACAAGGCGAGCGAGGGCTCGATGTGGCTGGGCGGCGGCGTGGTGCTGTCACTGATCGGCTTCGTCGTCATCGGCCCGCTGCTCGCGAGCGGCGTGGTGCGGGTGCTGAGCGCCGTGGTGCTGCGGATCTTCGGCCCTGTCGGGCGGATGGCCGAGCGGAACGCGCTGCGCAATCCGCGCCGTACGGGGGCGACCGGCGCCGCGCTCATGATCGGCCTTGCACTGGTCGCGTGCCTGTCGGTGGTCGGCTCGTCGATGGTCGCGTCGGCTACGGACCAGCTGGACAAGACCGTTGGTACGGACTTCATCATCCAGTCCGACAGCGGCCAGCTGATCACGCCGCAGGCGGTGCAGGCGGCCAGGACGGCGGAGGGCCTGAAGGGGGTCACCGAGTACAAGTGGACCGAGGCCGACTTCACCACCCCCGATGGCAAGACGCTCGAGAAAACGGCCATCACGGCGGCCGACCCGAGCTACGCCACGGACCTGAGCACCGAGACGGTCGCCGGGAACCTCAAGGACGCCTACCGGCCCGACTCGATGTCCGTCCACGAGGAGTTCGCCAAGGACCACGGCATCAGCCTCGGCTCGAAGATCTCGGTCGCCTTCAAGGACGGCTCCACCGCCCGGCTGACGGTCCGAGCGATCACCAGCAGTGAGGTCGTCATCGACCAGGGGGCCATGTACACATCCATCGACACGATGGCCAAGTACGTCCCCGCCGACAAGATGCCGCTCGACACGCTGCTCTTCGCCTCGGCGAAGGACGGCCAGGAAGCGGCCGCGTACAAGTCGCTGAAGACCGCGCTGGACGACTACCCGCAGTACACCGTCCGCGACCAGACCGACTACAAGGAAGCGCTGAAGGACCAGATAGGCCAGCTCCTGAACATGATCTACGGCCTGTTGGCCCTGGCGATCATCGTCGCGATCCTGGGTGTGGTGAACACCCTGGCGCTGTCGGTGGTGGAGCGGACACGGGAGATCGGCCTGATGCGGGCGATCGGCCTCTCGCGCCGCCAACTGCGGCGCATGATCCGCCTGGAGTCGGTGGTGATCGCCCTGTTCGGCGCCCTCCTGGGCCTCGGCCTGGGCATGGGCTGGGGCGCGACCGCCCAGCAGCTTCTGGCCCTGGAGGGCATGAAGGTCCTGGAGATTCCGTGGCCGACGATCACCGGGGTGTTCCTGGGGTCCGCGTTCGTGGGGCTGTTCGCGGCACTGGTACCGGCGTTCAGGGCAGGCCGGATGAACGTACTGAACGCGATCGCGACGGAATAGCTGCGCAGGCTTCTGTGGACGGGGGTACGGGGGAAGGAGCCCGGCGCTGGGGGGCGCCGGGCTCCTTCGCGTTCGTTTTCGACTGCGGGCCCGTCGTGGCAGGTCGCGCAGTTCCCCGCGGGGTGCCTCCGGCGGTTGAGCGGTTGGGTTCGTTGTCGGGTGCGGGTGCGTTGTGGCTGGTCGCGCCGTTCCCCGCGCCCCTGGGGTCCGGTGGGTGGGTCGGGGCCGTGGGCCGGTGCGTCAGCCCGTCGCAGGCCGGGCGTACGGCCCTTTGCTGGTACAGGGTCCTGGTTCTCCGAGACCGAACCTAAGCGACGGGCATACGACGCACCGGCCCACGGCCCCTCCCGCCGGTGGGAGGCTGCGGGTAGTCGGGGGTGCGGGCTCGTTCGGGGCGGGGTTTTTGGGCGCGGGAAGTCGCAGGCTTTTGCTTTTCAGGGGCGCGGGGCTGTGTCGATTTGCGGCTCCGCCGCGTGGGCGCGACCAGCCACGACGCACCCGCAGCCGCGACAGGACTGTCACCCACCACCCCCTGGCGGGGGCCTGGGGCGCAGCCCCAGTTTCGGGAAGGGGCGGGGCTGGGGAAAGAAACCCTTCCCTCACCCGCCGTACGTCATCCCACCCGTTCGAGAACCACGTACCCCTGGGCCGAGCCCACAACGACGTACTCCGCACGAGGGTGCAATTCCCGGACATAGCCCGAGACGTCCTCATAGCGCCCGGACGAGTTGTCCAAGGCAATGAAGTCCGGCGTCACCCCACGGGTGTTGGTGATCCAGAAGACCCGGCACCGAGACGTAAGCCGACTGATCGGCCCAATGTTGGACTCGACGGTCGCACCGTCCGGAATCCGCCCCAGCAACCCGTCAATGGCGGCAACACGCCCGGGCACGCTATAGGCCGCGGACTCGGTCAGCGCCCCCAGCGGCAACGTGGTCGTCAGCGCGAGCGCCGCCGAGGCAACTGCAGTCGGCAGATGAAGCGCGTACGAACGCAGCCAGGGCCGCGCACTGCGCCGCGCGGCGGCGAGCGCGTCGGCGAGGGCAAGCACGACGACCGGCATCAGGACCGCGCTGTAGTGCCACTCCGTATCCCAGTGATGTGGATCGGAGGAGAAGAACCGCCAGCCCAGGGTCGGCAGGATGACCAGGAGGAGCGGGGAACGCAGGGCCAGCAGCCCAGTGGTGGGGATCAACAGCCAGGCGAGGGTGCGGAGTTTGGTGTCGAAGCCGTCGAAGGGACCACTCGAGTCGCTGACCTTGCTCCAGTAGTCGTAGGCGTCCGTGGTGTTGAAGGCGGGTATCACCAGGGCCATGGTGACCACCGTGGCCAGCACGCCGAAGGCCGCGACCCCGAGTGCGTACAGGGCTGTCTGACGAGACTCTTTCCGGGCCCGCAACGCGACGACGAGGGCGAGGGCCGCCAGTGTCAGACCCAGGTCCTCCTTGACCAGTACCAGGGGGAGGGCCCAGCACAGAGCCGCCCACCACCGCTGCCGCAGCAACGCCTCCAGGGAGAAGGCGATCAGGGGAACGGCGAAACAGATCTCGTGGAAGTCGAAGTCGACGGCGCGCTGGATGCCCCACGACAGTCCGTACGCGACGCCGAGCGCGAGCCCGCGCCGCCGGCCGAGCAGCCGGGCGGCGGCCCGGGTGACGGGCACGGCGGACAGCGCCAGCAGGGCGGCCTGGGCGACGAGCAGTGTGACGGGAGAGGGGAAGAGCCGGTAGAAGGGGGCGAGGAGCGCGGTGACGGGGCTGAAATGGTCGCCCAGGACGTTGGCCCCGGGGCCCTTGAGATCCACGACGGGCACCTGGAGATGCGCGTACGCGCGCACGGCCTGCTCGAAGATGCCGAGGTCCCAGGACCTGGTCCCCAGCCGCAGGTAGCGGCCTATGGAGACCACGGCATACGCCACGAACAGCACGGCAGCCAGGATCTGCGGATCCCGCCGCCCGTCCAGCAGGCGGCGCAGCCCCCGGTCACGGGAGGACGCGACCGGCGCCGGGATCAGGGGCGGGTCCTGCGCGGTCCGGTCGGTTTCGGACGTGGCGACGGGGGCTCCGTGCACGGGTCGGGTCCTTCGGTCGGGCCAGGGGTTCGAATTGAGACGGTACCTCTGCGGTAGGTGTGCCCAGACGTTATCCACAGGCCCGACACCCGTGACCGAGCCGACGTACCCTAGGACACCCCCGGCCCGTACACGTGTCGGGCGCTCCGCGTTGCCCACCCCTCGGATGGAAGCCTCTTCATGAGCCTGCACGGTCTGCTCGACGCCGTCGTCAAGGACGCCGCACTCACCGAAGCGGTGAAGGCCGCCACGGACGGCAACCGGATGCACGTCGACCTGGTCGGCCCGCCCGCGGCCCGTCCCTTCACGGTGGCGGCGCTGGCCCGCGAAACGGGCCGTACGGTCCTCGCGGTGACCGCCACGGGACGCGAGGCCGAGGACCTGGCGGCGGCGCTCAGGTCCCTGCTGCCCCCCGACACAGTCGTGGAGTACCCCTCCTGGGAGACCCTCCCGCACGAGCGCCTCTCCCCGCGCAGCGACACCGTGGGGCGGCGGCTCGCCGTACTGCGGCGGCTCGCGCACCCGCGCCCGGACGACCCCGAGACCGGCCCGGTCTCGGTCGTCGTCTCGCCCGTACGCTCCGTGCTCCAGCCCCAGGTCAAGGGCCTGGGCGACCTGGAGCCGGTGGCGCTGCGGACCGGCGAGAGCGCCGACCTCGGTGACGTCGTCGAGGCGCTGGCGGCAGCGGCGTACTCCCGGGTCGAACTGGTCGAGAAGCGCGGCGAGTTCGCCGTACGGGGCGGAATCCTCGACGTCTTCCCGCCCACCGAGGAGCACCCGCTGCGCGTGGAGTTCTGGGGCGACGACGTGGAGGAGATCCGTTACTTCAAGGTCGCCGACCAGCGTTCCCTCGAAGTCGCCGCACATGGCCTGTGGGCGCCGCCCTGCCGTGAGCTGCTGCTGACGGATGAGGTTCGGGAGCGGGCCGCGGCACTGGCCGAGGCGCATCCCGAGCTGGGCGAACTGCTCGGGAAGATCGCGGAGGGGATCGCCGTCGAGGGCATGGAGTCCCTGGCGCCCGTACTCGTCGACGACATGGAGCTGCTCCTCGACGTACTGCCCCAGGGCTCGATGGCCGTCGTATGCGACCCGGAGCGGGTGCGGACGCGGGCCTCGGACCTGGTGGCGACCTCGCAGGAGTTCCTGCAGGCGTCCTGGGCGGCGACCGCGGGCGGGGGAGAGGCGCCCATCGACGTGGGCGCGGCCTCCCTGTGGTCCATCGCAGACGTACGGGACCGGGCCCGTGAGATGGACATGATGTGGTGGTCGGTGTCCCCGTTCGCGGCGGACGAAAAGGGCGACGCGGACACGCTGAAGCTCGGCATGCACGCCCCGGAGGCGTACCGCGGCGACACCGCCAGGGCACTCGCCGACACCAAGGGCTGGCTCGCGGACGGCTGGCGCGCGGTGTTCGTCACCGAGGGGCACGGCCCGGCCGCCCGTACGGTCGAGGTTCTCGGCGGCGAGGGCATCGCGGCCCGCCTGGAATCGGACCTCGCCACGCTCACGCCCTCCGTCGTCCAGGTGGCGTGCGGCTCGATCGAGTACGGCTTCGTCGATACGGCCCTGAAGCTCGCCGTCCTCACCGAGACCGACCTCACCGGTCAGAGGACGGCGGGCAAGGACGGCGTGCGTATGCCCGCCCGCCGCCGCAAGACCATCGACCCGCTCACCCTGGAGCTGGGCGACTACATCGTCCACGAGCAGCACGGCGTCGGCCGCTACATCGAGATGGTGCAGCGCACCGTCCAGGGCGCGACCCGCGAGTACCTGGTCGTCGAGTACGCGCCTGCCAAGCGCGGCCAGCCCGGCGACCGGCTCTACATCCCGACCGACCAGCTGGAGCAGATCACCAAGTACGTGGGTGGCGAGGCCCCCACGCTGCACCGCCTGGGCGGCGCCGACTGGACGAAGACGAAGGCGCGTGCGAAAAAGGCCGTCAAGGAGATCGCGGCCGACCTGATCAGGCTCTACAGCGCGCGGATGGCGGCACCGGGGCACGCCTTCGGTTCGGACACCCCGTGGCAGCGTGAGCTGGAGGACGCCTTCCCGTACGCGGAGACGCCCGACCAGCTGACGACCATCGCCGAGGTCAAGGAGGACATGGAGAAGACGGTCCCGATGGACCGCCTGATCTGCGGCGACGTCGGCTACGGCAAGACGGAGATCGCGGTGCGGGCCGCCTTCAAGGCCGTGCAGGACGGCAAGCAGGTGGCTGTGCTTGTACCTACTACGTTGCTGGTGCAGCAGCACTTCGGGACGTTCGGCGAGCGTTACTCGCAATTCCCGGTGAACGTACGGGCGTTGTCGCGCTTCCAGTCGGACACGGAGGCGAAGGCGGTCCTGGAGGGGCTGCGGGACGGCTCGGTGGATGTCGTCATCGGTACGCATCGGCTGTTCTCCGCCGAGACGAAGTTCAAGGACCTGGGGCTTGTGGTCGTCGACGAGGAGCAGCGGTTCGGTGTCGAGCACAAGGAGCAGCTGAAGAAGCTGCGGGCCAATGTGGACGTGCTGACGATGTCGGCCACCCCGATTCCCAGGACCCTGGAGATGGCGGTGACGGGCATCCGAGAGATGTCCACGATCACGACTCCTCCGGAGGAGCGGCACCCGGTCCTGACCTTCGTCGGGCCGTACGAGGAGAAGCAGATCGGCGCGGCGATCCGACGTGAACTGCTGCGCGAGGGGCAGGTCTTCTACATCCACAACCGTGTCGAGTCCATCGACCGCGCGGCGGCGAGGCTGAGGGAGATCGTCCCGGAGGCGCGCATCGCGACGGCCCACGGCCAGATGTCGGAACAGGCCCTGGAGCAGGTCGTCGTCGACTTCTGGGAGAAGAAGTTCGACGTGCTCGTGTCGACGACGATCGTGGAGTCGGGCATCGACATCTCCAACGCCAACACGCTCATCGTGGAGCGCGGCGACAACTTCGGCCTCTCACAGCTGCACCAGCTGCGGGGCCGGGTGGGGCGTGGCCGCGAGCGGGGTTACGCGTACTTCCTCTACCCGCCCGAGAAGCCGCTGACGGAGACGGCCCACGAGCGCCTCGCCACCATCGCCCAGCACACGGAGATGGGCGCGGGCATGTACGTGGCGATGAAGGACCTGGAGATTCGCGGCGCCGGAAACCTCCTGGGCGGCGAGCAGTCGGGCCATATCGCGGGCGTCGGTTTCGACCTGTACGTACGCATGGTGGGCGAGGCGGTCGCGGACTACCGGGCGTCGTTGGAAGGCGGCGTGGAGGAGGAGGCGCCTCTGGAGGTCAAGATCGAGCTCCCGGTCGACGCCCACGTCCCGCACGACTACGCGCCCGGCGAGCGGCTGCGCCTCCAGGCGTACCGGGCGATCGCGTCGGTGAACTCCGAGGACGACATCAAGTCTGTACGCGAGGAACTCGTCGACCGCTACGGCAAGTTGCCCGAGCCGGTGGAGAACCTGCTGCTGGTGGCCGGACTCCGCATGCTCGCGCGGGCGTGCGGCGTCGCCGAGATCGTGCTCCAGGGCAACAACATCCGCTTCGCACCGGTGGAGTTGAGGGAGTCGCAAGAGCTGCGCCTCAAGCGGCTCTACCCGGGGACCATCATCAAGCCGGCCGTCCACCAGGTGCTTGTGCCCCGCCCGAAGACAGCGAAGGTGGGCGGGAAGCCGCTGGTCGGGCGGGAGTTGCTGGGGTGGACGGGGGAGTTCCTGGCTTCGATTCTGGGGTCGTGACTCAGTCCTTCCAGTCGAGTTGGGGTTCCGGTACGCCCACCGAGCGGGCGTACTCCTCCACTTCGGCGCGAGCCTTCGCGTCACCGCGCGGGTAGCGGAAGACGCGGTCGGCGAAGACGACGAAGGCCTCGGTCGCGGTGCTGTAGTTGACGTACCAGCCGCCGGTCGGCGCAAGGCAGTTGGCCAGCGCGCCGGCCAGTGGCTCGGCCACGTCCTGAGGGGCCTGGAAGTCCAGCAGGGTCCAGTGCTCGGGCTGGTCGGCCGTCGCGTCGCCGACCGCGATGCGGTGTATAGCTGTGACCTGGAGCGGTACGCCGCTCAACTCGCTGCCGACGCGCAGGCTCTCGGCGATCAGGACGCCGCTGAGTGTGTGGGGTGTGGGGGCCATGTGGTGCTCCTTTTGCGTCGGTCCGACCGGGACCGGAACAGCATCCCCGACAGCACGCTGCCGTTATGCCCGGGTCCCTCGCTCGCTACCGTGAGAACACAGCGGAACCGCCCGACCAGGGCGGATCCGGAAAGGCAAGAGGAGGAGAGCGCGCATGACGCTCTGGACCAGGGGTGCCGGTGCTGCCGTCATGCTGCTCGCCATGGCCGGCTGCACCGTGGACGGCACGGGCTCGGCGGGACCGGACGAACCGACGGAGGCATCGGCTTCGGCCGGGTCCGGGGAATCGGCCGGTGGCGCCGCCCTCGCCGCCGTCGACTCGCTGACCGTCAAGGGGAGGGCGCCCAAGACGGGATACGACCGTGACAAGTTCGGCAGCCCCTGGGCCGACACCGACTCGAACGGCTGTGGAACCCGCGACGACATACTCAAGCGGGACCTGAAGGAGGTGAAGTTCAGCGACGGCGACTGCGAGGTCAGATCGGGGACGCTGGACCCGGACCCGTACACCAACAAGGACGTGACGTTCGTACGCGGGCGCAGTCAGGTCGACATAGACCACGTCGTCGCCCTGTCGGACGCCTGGCAGAAGGGCGCCCAGCAATGGGACCCCAGCAAGCGAATAGCCCTGGCCAACGACCCGCTCAACCTCCTCGCCGTCGACGCGAGCACCAACCGCAGCAAGAGCGACGGTGACACGGCGACCTGGCTCCCGCCCAACAAGGCGTACCGCTGTACGTATGTGGCAGGGCAGGTGGCGGTGAAGCAGAAGTACGGGTTGTGGGTCACGGCCGCCGAGAAGGCCGCCATGGAGGGGGTGCTGTCCGGCTGCCCCGGGCAGAAGCTCCCGGCGGGCGGGAACCCGACAAAGGCGCCAGAACGGTTCCATGCGAACTGAACAGTCCTGTAGGTGATCGGCCTTACAACGGTTCGGTACAAGCAGGGACCGTTGTCCTTGTCGGCCTATACGCTCGTCTTCACACTCGTACGTCTGCCGGTATCAGGTCTTCAGGAGCATCCATGCACGGCCACGGCTACGCGCCGCCACCGCCGCGTCGACCCTCGACGGGGGCGGTGGTGACGCTGCGCGTGATCCTCGTGGCGCTGCCCTTGATGACCTGCGGGTTGCTCCCCTGGCCGGCGACGCTGCGGGCCGCCCTGGTGACCCGCCGACAGCGCGATTGGTGGGCTTTCGCAGCCTCGCTCGTGATCTGGACCTTCGCCATCGGGCTCATGAGCACCGACGACACCGATGACTTCAGCAGCCCGGCCGGCTCCCTGGGCCTGGTCCTCATGATGCTGAACGGCCTGGCCTGCGCCATCTACTTCCTGGTCGTGGACATCCACCACTACGGGAAGACCATGTCCATGGCCAATATGCCGCCCCAGCAGACGACCCTCTACGGCTACCAGCAGGCGCCGCCCGCCCCCCAGCCGTACGGCGGCACACCCGTCCCGCAGCCTCCCGCGCCCCAGTCGGCACCCGTCCCGCCGCCCCCGCAGCGCCCCGCGCCCGTCCGGATCGACCAGGTGCGCGCCGAGCTCGACGAGCTGAGTGACTACCTCCGCAAGCACGAGGACGGCAGGTGACCGTGGCGTCGGGACGTGTGATCACCGGCCGCTACGAACTGTCCACGCTCATCGGCCAGGGCGGCATGGGCCAGGTGTGGACGGCGTACGACCAGCGCCTGGACCGGCGCGTCGCGGTCAAGCTGCTGCGCCCCGACAAGGTCGCGGGCCAGGAGGCCGACGAGCTGCGCCGCCGGTTCGTACGCGAGTGCCGCGTCACCGCCCAGGTCGACCACCCCGGCCTGGTCACGGTGCACGACGCGGGCACCGAGGCCGAGGAGCTCTTCCTCGTCATGCAGTACGTCGACGGGGTCGACCTCGCCGGCCACCTCGCCGAACACGATCCGTACCCCTGGCAGTGGGCCGTCGCGGTCGCCGCCCAACTGTGCGCCGTACTGTCCGCGGTGCACGCCGTGCCGATCGTGCACCGCGACCTGAAGCCCCGCAATGTCATGGTCAAGCAGGACGGCACGGTCACCGTCCTCGACCTCGGCGTCGCCTCCGTCATGGACACGGACACGACCCGCCTCACCCACACCGGCTCACCCATCGGCAGCCCCGCCTACATGGCACCCGAGCAGGCGATGGGCGGCGCGGTCGGCCCGTACACCGACCTGTACGCGCTCGGCGTGCTGCTGCACGAACTGCTCAGCGGGGACGTGCCGTTCTCCGGCTCCACCGCCCTCGGCGTGCTCCACCGGCACCTCTACGAACCGCCCGTTCCGGTACGCCAACTGCGCGCCGAAGTCCCCGAGCCTCTCGAAGCCCTCGTCCTGCGTCTGCTCTCCAAGGACCCGCAGCACCGCCCGGCCTCCGCGCAGGACACCTACGAGCAACTGCTCCCGATGCTCCCCGCGCGTGGAATCCCCAGCGGCGGCCCGCTCGACCCGACGCGCCCCTTCCTGCGCCCGCACGCTCCCTGGCCCGACCGGGCCCGCACCCCCGCGGCCCAGCCGCAGGCCACCCCCGCCGTGGAGAAACCCGATGTCGCGCGCGCCGTCGACGAGGTCAAGCGCCTCCTCGGCGAGGGCCGGATCACCCAGGCCGTCGACATCCTCGGCTCGATCCTCCCGACCGCGGCCGAGCAGCACGGCGAGCACTCGCCTGTCGTCCGCACCCTGCGCAAGCAGTACGCGGCCACGCTGATGGACGACGGCCAGTTCCGCCGCGCCCTGCCCGAGCTGCGCCGCCTCGCCGACGAGCGCGCCAAGGAGGCGGGCCAGGCCGACCCGCAGTCCCTGCGCTTCCGCTACGAGGCCGCCCAGTGCCTCGAACAGCTCGGCGAACCCGCCGCAGCGCTCGCGGAGTACCGGTCCCTGCTGCCGTACTACGAGAACCAGTACGTGGCAGGCGACCCCGAGCTCTCCTACGACGTACGCCGCCGCATCGGCCACCTCCTGCTCGCCCTCGGCGACCGGGGAGCCGCCCACGAAACCCTGGCCCGACTGCTCCTCGACGTGGAACGTCTCCAAGGGCCGGGGCAGCCGATGGCGGTGGAGATCCGCCGGACGTTGCAATGGCTGGGCCAAGTGCGCGGCTAGTGACGTCGTAGTGCCTCGTAGTGCCTTCGGGGCAGTACGGAACTCCTGGCGAATCGTTGGGTCGAATGGGTGGCCGAGAGCCGGTCTCCTGCCTACCATCGATCATCGCAAGACTTTGTGCACCGTCGCACAAGCTCCCTCAGGAGGTTCTCCCTTGCACCGCCGCCGTCGCACCGCGCTCCTCCTCGCCGCCACGCTCGCCACCGCGGCCCCCCTTCTCACCGCCTGCTCGGACGAGGCGCATCCCGGTGCCGCGGCCGTCGTCGGCGACGACCGGATCACGGTCTCCCAGCTGGAGAACCGGGTGACCGAGGTGCGTACCGCACAGCGGGCCGCCATCACGGACGACGCCCAGTACGAGCAGGCCATCGCCCAGTCCGGCGGCCTCACCAGCGAGATCCTGAACAACATGGTCCTTGACCGTGTGCTGCACCAGGCCGCCCAGGACGCGGGCGTGACCGTCTCCCGCAAGGAGGTCACGCGGACCCGCGCTGACCTCGAGAACCAGCCGGGTGGCGTCAAGGCCCTGGAGGCGGGCTGGTTGCAGCAGTACGGCATCCCGCCGCAGCGGATCGACGAGAACCTCCGCCTCCAGCTCGAGGCCCAGAAGCTCGCCGCCACGCTCGGCACCGACACCAGCGGGCCCGCGTTCTGGGCAGCCCTGTCCGACGCCTCCAAGAAACTCGACATCGACCTGAACCCGCGTTACGGCACCTGGGACGCCGAGAAGAACAGCCGCGTCGAGGCCAAGCTGCCGTGGCTGCGCCAGGTCACACAGGCGGGGAGCCAGGAAACGGCGTAGCTTCCGTCCGCACCTCCGGCGGCTGACCTTGTTGTCAGTGGCGTGGGTTACGTTCGAGGGGTGAACGCATCCAGCCCGGGGCGCATCGTCCTGCTCACCACCAGCCACCGCGTCGCGCCCGGACTCCTGTCCTGGCCCGCCTGGCAGGCGCTGCACGGCGCCGACCGCGTCCTGTGCGCGGACGGCGCACACCCCCAGCTGCCGTATCTGCGCGAGGCCGGCGTCAAGGTCGACGAGGCCGAGCCGACCGCCGAGGAGCTCGTCGACGCCTGCGCCGACGGCCGCACGGTGACCGTGGTCGCCACGGGCGAGGGCGAGCCCCAACTGACCGACGGGCTGGCCCGCCTGGCCGGCTCCGGCCGTATCCAGATGCCCGACCTCGAACTGCTCCCCGCCTCGTACGACCTCCCCGGCGCCCGCCTCCTCGACCTCGTCCAGGTCATGGACCGCATCCGCGCCGAATGCCCCTGGTCGTCCCAGCAGACCCACAAGGGCCTCGCGAAATACGGCATCGAGGAGGCGTACGAACTCGTCGAGGCGATCGAGGAGGGCGACCGTCACGAGCTGCGGGAGGAGCTGGGCGATGTCCTGCTCCAGGTCGTCTTCCACGCCCGGATAGCGGAAGAGGAGGAGGAAGAGCCCTTCTCCATAGATGACGTGGCAGGCACCATCGTCACCAAGCTCATCCACCGCCACCCCCACGTCTTCGGCGACGAAACCGCCACGACCCCCGAAGAGGTCAAGGAACACTGGCTGCGCACCAAGGCGGTGGAAAAGCAGCGGACATCCGTCACGGAAGGGGTGCCACTGGGCCAGCCCGGCCTGGCCCTGGCAGCGAAGCTGGCATCCCGTGTGCGTACGGCGGGACTTGAGGTACCACTGCCCTCGGGCGAGGGCATCGGCTACGACCTGCTCGCGATGGCCGTACGAGCCGAGGCAGAGGGCGTGGACCCGGAGGCGGCCCTACGGGCTGCTGCGCGAGCGTATCGGGATGCGATACGGGCGACGGAGGGCTGACGCGGAACCTCCCAAGGGCGGTCACGGTCAAGGGCGTACGGCCGTGAACTCCACAGGGAGGTTCCGCAGCCCGCGCATGATCAGGCCGCCTCGCCAGCGCAGGTCTGCGGGATCGGCGGCGAGCCGAAGGTCGGGCAGGCGGTGCAGCAAGGTGGCCAGGGCGGTGCGGCCTTCCAGGCGGGCGAGGGGGGCACCGAGGCAGTAGTGGATGCCGTGTCCGTAGCCGAGGTGCTGGTTGTCCCGGCGGGAGAGGTCGAGTGTGTCCGGCTCGTCGAAACGGGCGGGATCGCGGTCGGCAGCGGCGAGGACCACGAGTACGGGGTCACCGGAGGCGATTCGTTGTCCGCCGATGTCGAGGGGCTCGGTCGCGTAGCGCCAGGTAGCCAGTTCGACGGGCCCGTCGTAACGGAGAAGCTCTTCGATGCCGGTGTCGAGCAGTTCTTGTTCGCCACGCTCGATCGACTTCTGTAGTTGCGCGCGCTGCTTTGGGTTGCGCAGCAGTGCGTACGTGCCATTGCCGATGAGGTTGATGGTCGTCTCAAAACCGGCAAAAAGCAGCACGAAACACATGGCCGCGGCTTCGTTCTCGGTGAGGTGCTCGCCGTGGTCGGAAGCGCGGATGAGTCCGGAGATGAGGTCTTCGCCGGAGGTGGGGGTGTCCGGAAGCGCCTCCCGTTTGCGGTGGATCAGCTCGGCGAGATAGCCGCGCATCTTCTTCACCGATCGCGCGACACCGCCTCTCGGCCCTCCGCCGTGCCGGATCATCATCCCCGCCCAGTCCCGGAAGTCGTCCTGGTCCTCGCGGGGTACGCCGAGCAGGTCGCAGATGGCGTAGATGGGGAGAGGGAACGCGAACTCGTGGATGAGGTCGGCGGAGCCCTTGTGTGCGAACTGGTCGATGAGCTGGTCGGTCAACTCCTGGACGCGAGGCGCGAATTCGGCCACGCGACGGGGTGTGAACGCCTTGGAGACGAGCCGACGGAGCCGCGTGTGGTCCGGCGGGTCGATGTTGAGCAGATGGGTCATGAGATTGGCGCTGCGCTCGCCGGGGATGCCCGTCCTGCTCTTGCCCTGGGCGTCTTCGGAATGGTGGACGGGATTCTTGGAGAGCCGCGGGTCGGCCAGGGCCTGCTTGGCGTCCGCGTACCGAGTCACGAGCCACGCCTCGACGCCGCTGGGGAGTGTGGTGCGGTGCACGGGCGCGTGCTCGCGGAGCCATGCGTAGGCGGGGTAGGGGTCGCTGGCGAACTCCCAGGTGAAGAGTTCGGGTCCGATATGTGGGGCGTTCACGAGGTGACGGTACCGGGAGTCGCGTTGCGGGTCCGAGGTCCGCTTCACTCCGCTGAAAACTGACGATCCCCCAGCTCAAACCTGACACACCCTCAAGTCTGTGATCTTCACGTGATCTACGCTGTATCGACTTGTGACAAGTGTTCGAGTCCGGCTAGGTTCACCGCGAAAGCGGGCCTCACCAGTCCCTTTGGTCACACACAGGTCACCCACCGTCGCGTGAAAGGCAACCGCATGCTCTCCGGGAACGGTCGACACCGTCGCCCCCGTCAGGCGCCGGCTCTCTTCGTCGCGGCAGGAGTGACCGGATCGGCCATCGCGATCCCCCTGCTCGGAGCGAGCGGTGCGAGTGCCGCCAGTGGTACGACCTGGGACGCGGTCGCGGAGTGCGAGAGCGGCGGTTCATGGAGCGCCAACTCCGGCAACGGGGAGTACGGCGGGCTCTCGATGACCCAGGAGGAGTGGGAGCAGTACGGCGGTCTCGACTACGCGATGAGCGCCGACCTGGCCAGCCGTTCGCAGCAGATAGCCGTCGCCGAGAAGATCCTCGCGGACCAGGGTACGAGCCCCTGGGCGACCTGCGGACTCGTCGCGGGCCTGACGCAGAACTCCGACTCGGCCGACGTCGACACCGGCCTGGCGCAGGACTCGCCCACGCCCACCCCCACCCCGTCCACCGAAGCGGACCCGGGCGTGGGCTTGGGCTCGGGCGCTGACTCGGGTTCAGGTTCCGGGCAGACGTCAAGTGACGGCTCCATAAAGGGTGATTCATCCGGTACGTCCGAGTCGTCCACCGACTCGTCACAGGACTCCGGCAGCGACACCACCGCCGAATCGCCGAGCCCCGACAGCTCGCCCGCAGATGCGACAAACGAGGGCGACTCGGACAACTCCGGCCAGAACGCCGACGCTTCGGGCGATGAGAGCATAAACACAGGCGACGCAGACGCAGGCACCGGCCGCCATCGCGGCGGCAGTGCCGAAGAGGATGCTGCGGCCTCTCGTACGGACGACTCCGCCGGCCGGCATGCCTCGCGGGCGGACAGCGCCTCGCGCGACGAGGTGGACGCGGTGGACGGCTCGTACACCGTCCGTTCCGGAGACAGTCTCTGGTCGATCGCCGACTCCCTTGACCTCCAAGGCGGATGGTCCGAGTTGTACGCCGGGAACAAGCGGACCGTCGGCGCCGACCCGGACCTCATCCTCCCCGGTCAGCGCCTTGAACTCGGTACAGACTGAGCGGTCGACAAGGTGCCGAACCGGCCCAAAAGTGGCGGCAGTTCGGGCCGAATGTCCGGTTTGGTGAAAGTGAGACATGGATCTCAAAGGCCCTGATCGTCTTTGAAATTCGGCGGATCGCATGTTTACGGTCGTGACCGCTCGCCACAGCGGGCCCCGACGGATGTCACGCCGAATCCTGCCAACGTCCGTACGGGAACAGTCGTCGCGTAAAGCGCCGTAGGCAGGAGCGGGGGACCCAAGGTAAGTGCCGGGCCCGGTCGTTGAGACCAGGTGCGGCTTGGGGTGAAGTCGTGCGGAGCGATCCGTACGGCCGGGCAACTCACCAGGCCCGAACCCGACAGCTCACCTCGTAGGCGTCGGTGAGGGGATCACTTCATGCTGCTTTCCGGCAAGGGCAAGCACCGTCGCCCGTCCAAGGCCACCCGCATAGCCACGCTCGCCGGTGTCACCGGTGCCGCCATCGCCGCCCCGCTGATGGTGTCGGGCACGGCCTCCGCCGCCACCGCCTCCGAGTGGGACGCCGTCGCCCAGTGCGAGTCGGGCGGCAACTGGTCCATCAACACCGGCAACGGCTACTACGGCGGCCTGCAGTTCTCCGCCTCCACCTGGGCCGGTTACGGCGGCACCAAGTACGCCGCCACCGCCGACCAGGCCTCCAAGGCCCAGCAGATCGAGATCGCCGAGAAGGTCCTCGCGGGCCAGGGCAAGGGTGCCTGGCCGGTCTGCGGCAAGGGTCTGTCGGGCGCCGCGTACACCGGCGGCGGCTCCTCGGACTCCGGTGCCGCGCAGGAGAACACCCAGCAGTCCCAGCAGCAGAGCGCGCCGGCCCAGGAGGAGCGCGCCTCCCGCTCCGCGGAGCGCCCGGCTGCCAAGAAGACCGTCACCACCCCGACCGGCAAGAAGGTCAAGAAGGGCGACGGCGAGTACAAGGTCGTCAAGGGCGACACCCTCAGCGAGATCGCCACGGAGAACGACGTCAAGGGCGGCTGGCAGAAGCTGTTCAAGCTGAACGACGACATCGTCGACAACGCGGACGTCATCTACCCGGGCCAGCAGCTGCACCTCAGCTGAACCTGAGCCCTCGGCTCAGCTGAAGCCCAGCCCCCAGAGCGGCGTCAGCTGAGCCCCAGCTCCGCCGAAGCCGAGGCCCCCAGCTCGGCTGAAGCTGAGCCCCCCCCAGGCAGTCCCGCCTCGGTGCGTCTTCCCCCGTACGCACCGAGGCGGGACTTTTTTGCCCCCTGCCTTGTCCCCGGCTTCGCCCTCTTCAGATTTGTTCCGTTCGGAAACAATTTACTCTCGGTTCTGTCCATGGGAGGGGCGGACGGCTGGCCGATCGCCCGGAGCCGGTTAGGCTCGTCATCGCGGAGCCGCCGCGGCTTCGCGCTGTGCGGGCCCAGCGGCCCGCGTAACCGCGTCACATCCCAGAAGGAGATGCTCGTGCCGTCCATCGACGTCGTCGTAGCCCGGGAAATCCTGGACTCCCGAGGCAATCCCACGGTCGAGGTCGAGGTCGGCCTCGACGACGGCAGCACGGGTCGTGCCGCCGTTCCGTCCGGCGCCTCCACGGGCGCCTTCGAGGCTGTCGAACTCCGCGACGGAGACGCCAACCGCTACCTCGGCAAGGGTGTCGAGAAGGCGGTCCTCGCCGTCATCGAGCAGCTCGGCCCGGAGCTCGTCGGTTACGACGCCACCGAGCAGCGGCTGATCGACCAGGCCATGATCGACCTGGACGCCACCGACAACAAGGGCTCGCTCGGCGCCAACGCCATCCTCGGTGTCTCGCTCGCCGTCGCGCACGCCGCCTCCGAGGCCAGCGACCTCCCGCTGTTCCGTTACCTGGGCGGGCCGAACGCGCACCTGCTGCCGGTCCCGATGATGAACATCCTGAACGGCGGCTCGCACGCCGACTCGAACGTGGACATCCAGGAGTTCATGATCGCCCCGATCGGCGCGGAGTCCTTCTCCGAGGCGCTGCGCTGGGGCGCCGAGGTCTACCACACCCTCAAGAAGGTGCTGAAGACCAAGGGCCTGTCCACCGGCCTCGGCGACGAGGGCGGCTTCGCCCCGAACCTGGAGTCCAACCGCGCCGCCCTCGACCTCATCATCGAGGCCATCAAGGAGGCCGGTTACCAGCCTGGCGAGCAGGTCGCCCTCGCGCTCGACGTCGCCGCCTCCGAGTTCTACAAGGACGGCTCGTACCTCTTCGAGGGCAAGGCACGCTCGGCCGCCGAGATGACGGAGTACTACGAGGAGCTCGTCGCCTCGTACCCGCTCGTCTCCATCGAGGACCCGCTGTTCGAGGACGACTGGGCCGGCTGGAAGGTCATCACCGACAAGATCGGCGACAAGGTCCAGATCGTCGGCGACGACCTCTTCGTCACCAACCCGGAGCGCCTGGCCCGCGGTATCGAGGAGGGCTCCGCCAACGCCCTGCTGGTCAAGGTCAACCAGATCGGCTCGCTGACCGAGACCCTGGACGCCGTCGAGATGGCCCAGCGCAACGGCTTCAAGTGCATGATGTCCCACCGCTCCGGCGAGACCGAGGACGTCACCATCGCCGACCTCGCCGTCGCTGTGAACTGCGGCCAGATCAAGACCGGCGCCCCGGCCCGCTCGGACCGCGTCGCCAAGTACAACCAGCTGCTGCGCATCGAGGAGATCCTCGACGACGCTGCGGTGTACGCGGGCCGTTCGGCGTTCCCCCGCTTCAAGGGCTGACCTACACCTGTAGGCACCTCCTTGCCTACGTCCCCGTACGCGGTCCCGTACCGTGTGCGGGGACGTACGCGTGTGTGCAGGGGAGGCATGACATGGCCGCGAAGGACCGGGACCGGTTCTCCACCGCGACCAGGCTGCGGCTGCTCGGCGAGCAGACGGCGGCGCGCGTCTACCGCTCCCAGACCAGGCGCCAGGCCCGCCGTTCCCGGCTGACCGGGCGGGCCGCGCTGCTCGCCCTCGTCCTGTGCACCCTCGTCGTCGCCCTCGCCTATCCGACCCGGCAGTACGTCTCCCAGCGTGCCGAGATCGCCGAACTCGAGCGGCAGCGGGAACAGGCCCGTGAGCGGGTCGAGCAACTGCGCGACCTCAAGGCACGCTGGCAGGACGACGCGTACGCCGAGCAGCGGATCCGCGAGCGCCTGCACTACGTGAAGCCGGGCGAGACCGGCTACATCATGATCGATCCGAACGCGGCGAAGAAGTCGCGTACGACGCAGGGTGCCGCCGCCCGCCCCTGGTACGCCAATGTCTGGGACGCGGTCGACAAGGCCGACCGCGCCGACCAGTGAATGCGATGAGAAAGACGCTTATGGAAACCCCCCCGCCTCCCACCCCGCGAACCGAGCCCACCGACGCGGACGTCGAGGCCTTCAAGCAGCAGCTCGGGCGCCCGCCGCGAGGTCTGCGCGCGATCGCGCACCGCTGCCCCTGCGGTCAGCCCGACGTGGTCGAGACGGCGCCGCGACTGCCGGACGGCACACCGTTCCCGACGACGTACTACCTGACGTGCCCCCGGGCCGCCTCCGCGATCGGCACCCTCGAGGCGGACGGCGTCATGAAGGAGATGACGGAGCGGCTGGCCTCCGACCCCGACCTGGCCGCCGCGTACCGCGCCGCCCACGAGGACTACATCGCCCGCCGCGACGCCATCGAGGTCCTGGAGGGCTTCCCCAGCGCGGGCGGCATGCCGGACCGGGTGAAGTGCCTGCACGTGCTCGTGGCCCACTCCCTGGCCGCGGGCCCCGGAGTGAACCCGCTGGGCGACGAGGCGATCGCGATGCTGCCCGAGTGGTGGCGGAAGGGGCCGTGCGTGGTGCCGTCCCAGGAGGACATCGTGAAGCTCGGCGCCAACGGAGGCGGCTTCTTCGGTACGTCCGGTGCGGCCGAGGAGGACGTCAAGTGACCCGCGTCGCCGCCATCGACTGCGGTACGAACTCCATCCGCCTCCTTGTCGCCGACGCGGACCCTGCGACCGGCGAACTCATCGACCTGGACCGGCGGATGACCATCGTCCGGCTCGGCCAGGGCGTCGACCGGACGGGGCGCCTGGCGCCCGAGGCGCTGGAGCGGACGTTCGCCGCCTGCAAGGAGTACGCGGCGATCATCAAGGAACACGGAGCGGAGCGCCTCCGTTTCGTGGCGACCTCCGCATCCCGGGACGCCGAGAACAGGGACGAGTTCGTACGGGGCGTCCTGGACATCCTGGGTGTCGAGCCCGAGGTGATCACCGGTGACGAGGAGGCCGAGTTCTCCTTCACGGGCGCGACCAAGGAACTGAGCGGCCGGGCAGACCTCGCCAAGCCCTACCTGGTCGTGGACATCGGAGGCGGCTCCACCGAGTTCGTCGTCGGCGACGACCACGTACGCGGCGCACGCTCGGTCGACATCGGCTGCGTACGCATGACGGAACGTCACCTGATGCACGACGGTGTTGTCACCGATCCGCCGACGCCGGCTCAGATCGACGCGATCCGCGCCGACATCGAGACGGCCCTCGACCTCGTCGAGCAGACCGTCCCGCTGCGCGAGGCACACACGCTGGTCGGCCTCGCGGGTTCCGTCACCACGGTGTCGGCGATCGCGCAGAACCTCCCGGCGTACGACCCGGCCGCCATCCACCACTCCCGGGTCCCGTACGCCCGCGTCCGCGAGATCACCCAGTCCCTCCTGGCCTCCACCCACGCGGAACGCGCCGCGATCCCCTCGATGCACCCGGGCCGCGTGGACGTCATCGGTGCCGGCGCTCTCGTACTCCTCTCGATCATGGAACGGATCGGAGCGGAGGAGGTCGTCGTGAGCGAGCACGACATCCTGGACGGGATCGCCTGGAAGGCGGCAGAGGAGCTTCAGTAGGCCGCTGAGCTACCCGTGGGTGGCCTCTCCTGAGCGGTTCCGGTAACGCATGAGCGCGTCCGAGAGGCCCTGGAAATCCTCTCGGAAACGTCCCGCCGAGAAAGTTCGTGAAGTTCTTCACAAGGAAATCTGCCCTGCTGGGGGAGGTTTTTGACGTCTGAGGCGGGCCAGGGGCCGTGCGGGGTTCCGGAGTGCGTGCGCGAGGTCGTTGCCGGGGTGCCCGGAGGCGGGGAAATGAGCGACTGGTTCAGCCGGGTCGCAGGCCCAAAGAGCAGCTCACGCGGTGTTGACAACACCTCAAAGCCCCCCATGGTTCCCCCGCGGAGGCAGGGGGCGGAGAATGCGGGCCGGGCAGTGTAGCAGAGGGTGCGATGGAGCTTGTGAAGGGGCGCACGAGCTACCCCTCTGGAACGGGTGGATACTCGATGGCATGAGCACCACGGAGCGTCCCAGGATCCTCGTAGTAGGCGGTGGGTACGTAGGCCTGTACGCAGCTCGGCGCATTCTGAAGAAGATGCGCTACGGCGAGGCGACCGTCACGGTCGTCGACCCCCGGTCGTACATGACCTACCAGCCCTTCCTCCCCGAAGCCGCCGCCGGCAGCATTTCGCCTCGGCACGTCGTCGTCCCGCTGCGACGCGTGCTGCCCAAGGCGGAAGTTCTGACCGGCCGGGTCACCACCATCGACCAGGACCGCAAGGTCGCCACGATCGCCCCCCTCGTGGGAGAGGCGTACGAGCTGCCTTTCGACTATCTCGTCATCGCGATGGGCGCGGTCTCCCGCACCTTCCCGATCCCCGGCCTCGCCGAGCAGGGCATCGGCATGAAGGGCATCGAGGAGGCCATCGGCCTGCGCAACCACGTGCTTGAGCAGCTCGACAAGGCGGACTCCACGAACGACGAAGAGGTCCGCCGCAAGGCGCTGACCTTCGTCTTCGTCGGCGGTGGCTTCGCCGGTGCGGAGACCATCGGCGAGGTCGAGGACATGGCCCGCGACGCGGCCAAGTACTACACCAACGTGTCCCGTGAGGACATGCGGTTCATCCTCGTCGACGCCGCGGACAAGATCCTCCCCGAGGTCGGCCCGAAGCTCGGCACGTACGGCAAGGAGCACCTGGAGGCCCGTGGGGTCGAGGTGTACCTGTCCACCTCCATGGACTCCTGCGTCGACGGCCACGTGGTGCTGAAGAACGGCCTCGAGGTCGACTCCAACACGATCGTCTGGACGGCCGGCGTCAAGCCGAACCCGGTCCTCTCCCGCTTTGGTCTGCCGCTCGGCCCGCGCGGTCACGTCGACACCCAGGCGACCCTCCAGGTCCAGGGCACCGACTACATCTGGGCCGCCGGCGACAACGCCCAGGTGCCGGACGTCGCCGCCCGCAAGGCGGGTGTCGAGAACGCCTGGTGCCCGCCGAACGCCCAGCACGCGCTGCGTCAGGCGCGGGTCCTCGGCGACAACGTGATCTCCGGTATGCGGGGCTTCCCGCAGAAGGAGTACGCGCACGCCAACAAGGGTGCGGTGGCCGGTCTCGGCCTCCACAAGGGCGTCGCGATGATCGTCATGGGCAAGATGAAGATCAAGCTCAAGGGCCGTCTCGCCTGGTACATGCACCGCAGCTACCACGGCTTCGCGATGCCGACGTGGAACCGCAAGATCCGCGTCTTCGCCGACTGGACGCTCGCGATGTTCCTCAAGCGCGAGGTCGTCTCGCTCGGCGCCATCGAGACGCCGCGCGAGGAGTTCTACGAGGCCGCCAAGCCGGCGCCCAAGGTGGCCCAGTCCGCCGAGGCCCAGCTCCCGCCGGCCCAGGCCAAGACGGAGGAGAAGGCCAAGGCCTCCTGACCTCCGGCTGTTTGAACAACCCGAAGGGGCCTCCCGCCATCCGTGGTGCGGGGGGCTCCTTCGGCGTTTTCTCGCCCGCGCCGCAATTTGCGTGGATGTAACGCTTTTGCGGGACTGCGCTCCGGCCGCCGGGGTGTTTACGTGGTGTTGGACTTTCGGGATCCATCGTCACGGAGGTGTGCGCCATGCAGGACGCCGCACTGCGGCTCAAGACTCTCCTTGAACAGCTGCTGGGGGCGCCGCTCCCGGTGCGTCTGCGCGCCTGGGACGGTTCGGAAGCGGGTCCGCCGGGTGCCCCGACCCTCGTCGTACGGAATCGCCGTGCTCTGCGCCGACTGCTGTGGAAGCCGGGGGAGCTGGGGCTCGCCCGGGCCTGGGTCGCCGGTGATCTGACCGTGGACGGTGACCTCTACGCCGTCCTCGACCTGGTGTCGGGGCTCGTCTGGGAGCGCGGCGAGGACGCCAGGAGCCTGAGGGAGACGCTGCGGGATCCCGAGGCACGGGCCGCCGTGCGCGGGCTCCTGATGATGGCGTGGCCCCCGCTGCCGCCCGCCCCGCCCCGCGAGGAGGTGCGCAGGCGCACTCATCTGCACACCAAGCGCAGCGACAGACGCGCCATCAGCCACCACTACGACGTCGGCAACGACTTCTACGAGATCGTCCTCGGACCGTCCATGGTCTACTCGTGCGCGTACTGGCCCACCCCGGACGCCACTCTCGAGGACGCCCAGCGCGACAAGCTCGAACTCATCGCCCGCAAGCTGGACTTGAAGCCGGGCGGGCGGCTGCTCGACGTCGGCTGCGGCTGGGGTTCGATGGCCATCCACGCCGCCCGCGAGCACGGAGTGAGCGTCGTCGGCGTCACGCTGTCGCACGAGCAGGCCGCGTACGCCCGCAAGCGCGTCGCCGACGAGGGGCTCACCGACCGCGTCGAGATCCGCGTCCAGGACTACCGTGACGTGGCCGACGGGCCGTACGACGCGATCTCCTCCGTCGGCATGGCCGAACACGTCGGCAGCGAACGGTACTTGGCGTACGCGCGGACCCTGTTCGCCCTGCTGAAGCCGGGCGGGCGGCTCCTGAACCACCAGATCGGCCGGCGTCCGCGGCGCGACGAATCGGCGTACGAGGTCGACGAGTTCATCGACGCGTACGTCTTCCCGGACGGCGAGCTCGCGCCCATCGGCAGCACCGTCACGCAGCTCGAGAGCGCCGGGTTCGAGGTGCGGGACGTCGAGTCGATCCGCGAGCACTACGCGCTCACCCTGCGCCGCTGGGTCGCCAACCTGGAGGCCGGCTGGCCGCTCGCGGTCCGCCTCACCAGCCCCGGCCGGGCTCGCGTCTGGCGCCTCTACATGGCCGCCTCCGCCCTCGCCTTCGAGCACAACCGCATCGGCGTGAACCAGGTGCTTGCGGTGAGGACCCCCGGGTCCGGCGCGTCGGGGATGCCGCTGCGGGCGCGTACCTGGAACTGACCGGCGTACGAAAGGGGCCCCGTCCGGTGATCGGACGGGGCCCCAACTCACGTACAACTACTCGGACTTGATCGCCATCAGCATGTTCAGACGCGCCGCCCGCCGGGCCGGCCACAGGGCGGCCAGGATGCCGACCGTCGCCGCAAGGAGCAGGAAGATCCCCATCCGGGCCCAGGGCAGGACCAGTTCGTACGTCGGCATGCTGCCGGCCAGGAGCTGACCGGCCGCCCAGCCGAAGAACACGCCCAGGCCGACGCCGAGTACACCGCCGAAGAGGGAGATGACCAGGGACTCCAGGCGGACCATCCGCTTGATGCCCTTGCGTTCGAGGCCGATCGCGCGGAGCATGCCGATCTCCTGCGAGCGCTCGAAGACGGACATCGCGAGGGTGTTGATGACGCCGAGGACGGCGACGAGAACCGCCATCGCCAGCAGGCCGTACAGCATGTTCAGCATCAGCGTGAACATCTGCGCGATCTCGCCTGAGACGTCCTGCTTGTTCTGGACCTTGATGGCCGGGTTGTCGCCGAGGGCCTTCTCCAGCCGGTCCTTGGTCGCGTCGGAGGCGCCGCCCGAGGTCTTGACCATGACCCGCTGGTCGGACGATTCCGTCTCGGTCTCGTGCGGAGCGAGGGTCGCGGTGTCGACGAGGAGGCCGTTGACCATGTCGTTGCCCTCGTAGATCCCGGCGACCGTCAGCTGCTGCTTCTTGCCGTCCTCGTACGAGACCGTGAACCGCGAACCCGCCTGCCAGTCATGGAACTTGGCGGTCTCGGTGTCCACCGAGACCTCGGTGCCGCCGACCTTGAACGAGCCGTCCTCGACCTCCGGGGCGACCAGCTTCTCGATCGTGGAGCCCTTCACGGCCGTCAGGTTCTCACCCTCGCCGTCGACGCGTGCGGGCGCCCAGCGCAGCGGGCTGGTGGAGGTGACGCCCTCGACCTCGCCGAGCTTCTTCTCGACGTCGGGCGAGAGTTCGTTGAAGTTCGCCATGGAGACCACGTAGTCCGCCTTCAGCGCGGAGGTGGCCATCTTGTCGATCCCGGTCTGCAGGCTGACCGCCGTCACCGTCATGCCGGTGATCAGGGTGAGACCGATCATCAGCGCGGAGGCGGTGGCGGCGGTGCGGCGCGGATTGCGTACGGAGTTCTGGCGGGCGAGCTTGCCGGAGACACCGAAGACGCGCAGCACCGGGGCGGCGGCCGCGATCAGCGGGCGGGACAGCAGCGGCGTCAGGATGAAGACGCCGATGATGAGCAGGACCGCGCCGAAGCCCATCGGGGCCTGGCCGTCCGTGCCGTTCATGGTCGTGGCGGCGAGCACCACCGCGACACCGGCGGCCGAGAACAGGGCGCCCAGCGTGTTGCGCAGCACCAGCGACTTGGTGGTCGCCTTGGCGTGCACGCTGCTCATCGCGGCGACCGGCGGAATCTTCGCGGCGCGGCGGCCCGGCAGCCAGGCGGCGAGCATCGTGACGAGAATGCCGACGGCGAACGCCGCGCCGATCGTGCCGGGAGAGATGATCAGCGGGCCGTCCGGAACGGCCGCGTCGAACGTGCCCATCAGGGCGCGCAGCCCCGCGCCGATACCGATACCGGCGGCCAGACCGGCCACCGCCGCGACCGTCCCCACCACGAACGCCTCGAGCAGCACCGACCGCGTGACCTGCCTGCGCGAGGCGCCGACCGCGCGCATCAGCGCCAGCTCCTTGGTGCGCTGGGCGACGAGCATCGTGAAGGTGTTGGCGATGATGAAGGTGCCGACGAACAGCGCGATGCCGGCGAAGACCAGCAGGCCCGTCTTCAGGCCCTTCATCTGCGACTCGATCTGCTTGGCCTGCTCGTCGGCGAGCTCCTGCCCGGTCGTGGTGGTCGCGGTGTCCTTCGGCAGCACCTTCTCCAGGCTCGACTGCAACGCGGTCTGACTGGTGCCGGGCGCGGCCTTCACGGCGATCTCGTCGTACGTGCCCGGCTTGCCGAACAGCTGCTGAGCCGTGGCCGTGTCGAAGAGGGCGAGGCTGCCGCCCGCGGCGACGTTGCCGTCGTCCGTGGTGAAGATGCCGGTGATGGTGGGCGTCAGGACCGGGCCGTCCACCGACAGCCGTACGGTGTCGCCGACCTTGTAGCCGGCGCGCTCGGCGGTCTTGGAGTCGATCGCGGTCTCGTTCCTGCCGCTCGGGGCCTCTCCGATCTGGAGCGGATACCGCGGGTCCTTCTCCCCCCAGTAGTTCCCGCCCTGCGACTGGAAGCCGCCGCCGACCAGCTCGCCGTCCTTGTCGGCGATCGCGGTGAACCCGCTGACCACGCCGATCACGGACTCGGCCCCCGGCGCCTTCGCGGCCTTGTCCAGCACGGCCCGCGTCAACTCGGGCTGCTTCGCGACCTTGTCGCCCTCGCCCTGCAGGAACTCCGGCTCAACGGCGACGTCGACATGGTCGAAGCCCTTCGCCGAACTCTTCTGGTACGCGTCCGAAATGGTGTTGGTGAAAACCAGGGTGCCGGACACGAACGCCACGCCGAGCATCACGGCGAGCACGGTCATCAACAACCTGGCCTTGTGCGCGAGCACGTTGCGCAGGGCGGTACGGAACATTGTGTCTTCTCAGTCCAGGAGAGGGAGGGGAGAACAAGACGGTGGGCGAGTCCGGGGCGTAGGCCGGTGGCCAACTGCGGGCACCAGTGGGCCGCGCCCCTTCAGGGGCGCGGGGCTGCATCGATGTGCGGCTCCGCCGCGTGAGCGCGCCCCTTCAAGCGGGCGCCAGGGGACGCGCCCTATAGGGGCGCGGGGCTGTATCGATGTGCGGCTCCGCCGCGCGGGCGCGACCAGCCCCCACCGGGCCGCACCCGAGATACGACCCATGGGGCCTGGGGCGCAGCCCCAGTCACCGCACAACCAGCGTCAGCTGGTACGACCCTTGGCGTCGAACTGCTTCATGCGGTCCAGCACCGCGTCCGCCGTAGGCCCGTACACCTCGTCGACGATGCGCCCGTCGGCGAGGAAGACGACGCGGTCGGCGTACGCCGCGGCGACCGGGTCGTGGGTGACCATCACCACGGTCTGGCCCAACTCCCGTACGGAGTTGCGGAGGAAGCCGAGCACCTCGGCGCCCGAGCGCGAGTCGAGGTTTCCGGTCGGCTCGTCGCCGAAGATGATGTCCGGCCTGGAGGCGAGCGCCCGCGCCACGGCGACGCGCTGCTGCTGGCCGCCGGAGAGCTGGGCGGGCCGGTGGGAGAGACGGTCGGCAAGCCCCACCATCCCGATCACCGAGTTCAGCCACTGCTTGTCGGCCTTACGGCCCGCGATGTCCATCGGAAGGGTGATGTTCTCCAGCGCCGTCAACGTCGGCAGCAGATTGAACGCCTGGAAGATGAACCCGATCTTGTCCCGCCGAAGCTTCGTCAGCTGCTTGTCCTTGAGGGAGCCGAGCTCGGTGTCACCGATCCGCACGGAGCCGGACGAGAAGGTATCCAGGCCCGCCACACAGTGCATCAGCGTGGACTTGCCGGACCCGGAAGGACCCATGATCGCGGTGAACTCGGCCTGCCGGAAGTCGACAGAGACCCGGTCCAGGGCGACCACCTGGGTCTCGCCCTGTCCATAGACCTTCGACAGATCCGAGGCACGCGCGGCCACGGCGGTGGTGCGGCCGGCGATGGGAGTGGTGGTGGTCACGGGGCAGTGCTCCTGTCGGTACGACGACGGGTGGCGAACGTGGCTTCCATCGTCGTGGCCGATCAGCGCCGTGTAGTCAGCCGCTGCTCTGGTTCTGATGGGCGACTGCGGTCGGACCGTACGCGCTTGAGTCATACCTGCGGATGACACGTACCCCTGACAGGGCTATAGGTGACGGTTCGTCGGATGACCCTCGTTCGGGCGGTGAATTCACGTCATTCCGCAGGTGCAGCGAGGGCTCTGTGAAAGGGCTCGTGGCAAGTGCCGATCGTCCGTACGGTGGGCTGATGCACCCTCAGACGTCAATAAAATAAGACAACATCGAGCCGCCCGTCCGCAGTTCGAGGGATGCGCCCCGATAGGCTCGGAACCTCAAAATGCGGAGCCCATGGCCTGCCCGGATGGTGGAATGCAGACACGGCGAGCTTAAACCTCGCTGCCCCTACGCGGGCGTGCCGGTTCAAGTCCGGCTCCGGGCACCACCCGACCCTCCCGCGGGCCCGCGGTTTCCCTGCATCGTTCATTGAAGACTTCACCGCACAACCGTTGACAGCGGCCGTACGCCATCGGAGACTCACGCTGAGAAATTGGTGAAGTAAATTTCACCAGACGAACAACATAAAGAACACTACCGCACGAACAGCGCGAAAGGGCGTGCCGATGCGTACCACCGTCGGGATCATCGGGGCCGGACCGGCCGGGCTGCTGCTGGCGCGGCTGCTGCACAACGCGGGGATCGACTCGGTCGTCCTGGAGAGCCGCGACCGCGCGTACGTGGAGCATCGGCAGCGGGCCGGAATCCTGGAGCAGGGCACGGTCGACGTGCTGCGCGCGGCCGGCGCCGGCGAGCGTATGGACCGCGAGGGGCTGCGGCACGACGGGATCGAGCTGCGGTTCGCGAAAAAGCGTCACCGTGTCGACTTCCCCGGGCTCACGGGCGGCCGGTCGGTGATGGTGTACGCGCAGACGGAGGTCTGCAAGGACCTGATCGCGCTTCAGCTCAAGGAGGGCGGCCCGCTGCTCTTCGAGGCGGAGGCACTGGCCGTGGAGGGGGCGGACAGCGACAGCCCGCGCGTGCGCTTCAGGCACGAGGGGCGCGAGGACGTCCTGGAGTGCGACTACGTCGTCGGCTGCGACGGTTCCTGGGGTGTGGCCCGCAAGGCGATCCCCGAGGAGCTCACGCAGGTCTTCGAGCGGACGTATCCCTTCGGCTGGCTCGGCATCCTCGCCGACGTACCGCCCTCGCACGACGAACTCGTCTACGCCCACCACGACCGCGGCTTCGCCCTGCTGAGCATGCGCTCCCCGCAGGTCTCCCGGCTCTACCTCCAGGTGCCCGAGGGCACGGACGCCGAGGAGTGGGGCGACGAGGCGATCTGGGACGAGCTGGAGCGCCGCTTCGAGACGGCCGACGGCTGGAAGCTCCAAAGGGGCCCGATCACGCAGAAGTCCGTGACGCCGATGCGCAGTTATGTCCACGAGCCGATGCGCCACGGACGGCTCTTCCTCGCCGGGGACGCCGCCCATATCGTGCCGCCCACCGGAGCGAAGGGGCTGAACCTCGCCGTCGGCGACGTCGTCACCTTCGCGCGGGCGCTCGTCCACCTCGAGGAGACCGGGTCGGCCGAGCGCCTGGACGCCTACTCCGAGACCTGTCTGCGCCGCGTCTGGCAGGCCGAGCGCTTCTCGTACGCGATGACGACTCTGCTGCACCGCTCGCCCGACGCGACCCCCTTCGAGGACCGCATCCAGCTCGCCCGCCTCGACCGGATCACCGCCGCCCGCTCGGCCGAACAGGACCTCGCCGAGTGCTACACGGGCTTCCCGCTGGAGTGACACGCAGGTCGTACCACGATCGGGGGAACCGGAGGGGCCCGTGGCGGCGTTGTAACGGTGCCGGGAATGCTGGATTGAACACTGGCGTTCCCGGTCACAACAGAGGAAAGATCCTCCCCGAGTACTAGAGGCATCCCTTTGCCTACCCATTACTCTTGAGCCAGAGCCACGCAGGGTGGCCATGGAGGAGTGAAATGAGGAGCAGCAACCCGGTCTTCTCGCGACGGGGGTTCAGCCGCGACAACGGCTACGCGGGCTTCAACGCCCAGCCGCAGGCCGGGGGCCCCGCTGTCGGCACGCAGGGGAACCCGTACGCACAGGGCTCCCCGTACGCCCCGCAGGGCGGCAACCCGTACGCGCAGAATCCTTACGCACAGACCCCGTACGCCCCGCAGGACGCCCAGCATGGCGCCCCGCCGCAGGCCCCGCCCGCCGCCGACCGCATGACGATGGACGACGTGGTCGCCCGTTCGGCCATGACGCTCGGTACGGTCGTCGTCGGCGCGGTGCTCGCCTGGGCCCTGCTGCCGGTCTCGCCGAGCAGCTGGGGTCTGGCCATCGGCGCCGCGCTCATCGCGATGGTCCTGGCCCTGGTCCAGGTGTTCAAGCGCAAGGCCTCGCCCGCGCTGATCCTGTCGTACGCCGCCTTCGAGGGCGTCTTCCTCGGCGTGATCAGCGAGATGTTCAACAGCCGCTGGTCGGGCGCGCCCTTCCAGGCGGTGCTCGGCACCATGGCGATCGCCGGCGCCACCCTGCTCGTCTACCGAGCGGGCTGGATCCGTGTCACCGCCAGGTACGCGCGCATCGGCATGACCATCGCCATCGGCTTCGTGCTCATCATGGCGGTCAACCTGCTGCTGGTTGTGTTCGGCATCGCGCCGGACGGCGGGCTGCGGAGCATGGGTCCGCTCGGTGCGATCGTCGGCATCCTCGCGCTCGTCCTGGGCGCGTTCTTCCTGACGCTCGACTTCAAGCAGATCGAGGACGGCGTCGCCTACGGCGCTCCGCGCCAGGAGTCCTGGCTGGCCGCGTTCGGCCTCACCATGACCCTCGTGTGGATCTACATCGAGATGCTGCGCCTGGTCGCCATCTTCAGCGGCGACGACTAGCAGGGCCGCCCGCCCGGACCACCACCGGGCGGTAGCGGCTGAAGGGCCCGTGAACCTCCGGTTCACGGGCCCTTCCTCGTGGTTCTCCCTGGTGCGCGCCTCAGAGCAGTTTGCGCGCTGCCCTCCTCAGGTCGTACTCGTGAATGATCGCTTTGGCATGGCCGTACGCGAGGTTGTGCTCGGCGCGGAGCCAGCTGACCTTCTCCTCGAAGCGGAAGAGTGCGGGGCCTTCGTCGACGGTGCGCAGCCAGTCGGACACTTCACGACCGGTGCAGTGAGGGATGCGGGCGAGCATGTTGCGATGGGTCTCCTCGGAGAAGACTTGGGACATCGGCGCCTCCGGACGCATGGGATGTAAGCCGGTCCTTCAAGTCACGGTGCCTGAGCGTTGGCCTGTTGGCAACAGTCCGGTTAAGGCGCGTAGTCTCGCGACGTGCTGGATACGACCCCCCTGACCCGTGCCGTGGACCATTTCGCCGACCGGTTGCGGGCCGCTCCGCAGAGCCGGCTCCAGAGGGGCGCGGCAGCCGAAGCACTGGGCCTGGCCAGGGAGTTGGCAGTACGTGCCCAGCGGATCGAGGACGCTCAGGGGCCGCTGCGGGAGATGCCCGACGCGGGGATGTTCGCCGCGGCCGACCAGATCATGGTCGCCGGGCACGATTTGGCTGTCGTACTGAGAAACGAGGCGGAGCTGGCGGAGGCGGTGCGGCTCGTGGCGGAGGCGCAGAAACGCGCCGGAGTGTAGTCCTTCCGCTCCCGGCGCGTGTGGGGCTCGCGGGCCTTCCCGGCCTCACCGGGCCTTACAGCGACGCTATGACGCGGTCCGCCAGGATGTACACGCTCTTGTCGCCGCAGGCGAAGGTCAGGGCGTACGCGCCGGAGATTCCGGAGCCGCCGAGGAGGACCGGGGTCTGGCCCTCCTGGAGGGCGGTGGCCAGCTGCTCGGCGGTCTCGCGGTGGCCGGGGGTCATGCAGAGCGTGGTGCCGTCGGCGAAGACGTACACGTCCAGTGTGCCCAGCGGGCCGGGGCGGACGTCGGTCAGTTCCGTACGGGACTCGGCCAGGTCCTCCAGGCAGGCGACCGTGCGCTCGTGGTCGTTCACGGCCGGTGGCTGGACCGGTACGAAGTCGGGGTGTGAGGGGTGGCGGCGGCGGGCCGCGGCCAGCTCGGCGGAGTCCGCGGCGAACTCCTCGGCGTCGGCGCCGGGCTCCGTCACCGATTCCAGGTGGTCCAGGCCCGCGAAGTCCGACTGGCGGGGCAGGAACAGTTCGCTGTCCGGCAGGCCGAGCAGCGTGGGCGCGTCCGAGGCGTCACGCGCCTCCTGAGCGGCCCAGAACGCCCGCGCCTCGGCCAGCTCCCGCTCCCGCTCCTCCGCGAGCGCCTCGGCGACGGCAGCGCGTATCTCGTCCGTGTCGGCGGCCGAGCGGGCCGCGGGCACGACGGCGCGCGCGCCCGCCACACGGCTCGCGGTGAGCTCCGTGTGCAGGGACGCGATCTGCCGGCGCAGCCCGAGTACGGCGCGCAGGGTGGCGACGCCCACGGCCAGGGCGGCGACCGCGGTGAGCAGTAGGGCAAGAGGGATGGCGCTCACTGACGTACTCCCGGTTCAAAGTCGACCCCCGACTTCCTACATCAGCTTGAAGGGCGGACTATCCACCTGTCAGTGCGTAACGCCACGAAAAGGACAGGACATTTAGCCCGAAGTTTCCCAGAGGGACAGCTCTGACCTGCGTAAATCACGCCCCAGAGGGAGATAGGTCACATCCTGGGGGAGATTGGATCACAAAACGGCCCAGAGCCCCGGGGGTTACTGGGTTCTGGGCCGCTTCGGTCACGCCGGGTTCAACTGCTGTTACCCGTACGGGCTTCAGCTGAGGCGCTCGATGACCATCGCCATGCCCTGGCCGCCGCCGACGCACATCGTCTCCAGACCGAACTGCTTGTCGTGGAACTGGAGGGAGTTGATGAGCGTGGCGGTGATCCGGGCGCCGGTCATGCCGAAGGGGTGGCCGACCGCGATCGCGCCGCCGTTGACGTTCAGCTTGTCGAGCGGGATGTTCAGGTCGCGGTAGCTCGGGATGACCTGGGCGGCGAAGGCCTCGTTGATCTCGGCCAGGTCGATGTCGTCGATGGTCAAGCCCGCGCGGGACAGTGCCTGCTTCGACGCCTCCACCGGGCCGTAGCCCATGATCTCGGGAGACAGACCCGAGACGCCCGTGGAGACGATCCGGGCGAGCGGGGTCAGTCCCAGCTCGCGGGCCTTGGTGTCGCTCATGATCACGAGGGCGGCGGCGCCGTCGTTCAGCGGGCAGCAGTTCCCGGCGGTGACGAGCCCGTCCGGGCGGAAGACCGGCTTCAGGCCCTGGACGCCCTCCAGCGTCACGCCCGGACGCGGACCGTCGTCCTTGCCGACGACCGTGCCGTCCGGGGTGGTGACCGGGGTGATCTCGCGCTCCCAGAAGCCGTTCTTGATGGCTTCCTCGGCGAGGTTCTGCGAGCGGACGCCGAACTCGTCCATGTCCTGGCGGGTGATGCCCTTCAGCCGGGCCAGGTTCTCGGCGGTCTGCCCCATCGCGATGTACGGGTCGGGGAGAAGGCCGTCCTCCCGCGGGTCGTGCCAGCCGGCGCCCTCGCTCTGCGCGACTTCGGCGGTACGGGCCTCGGCGTCGGCGAAGACGGGATTGTGCGTGTCGGGCATCCCGTCACTCGAGCCCTTCACGCTCCGGCTGACCATCTCCACGCCCGCCGAGATGAAGACGTCGCCCTCACCCGCCTTGATGGCGTGCAGGGCCATGCGGCTGGTCTGGAGCGAGGAGGAGCAGTAACGGGTGATGGTGCAGCCCGGGAGGTGGTCCATGCCCATCTGCACGGCGACGATACGGCCGAGGTTGTGGCCCTGCTCGCCGCCGGGGAGGCCGCAGCCGAGCATCAGGTCGTCGATGTCCTTCGGGTCCAGCGCCGGCACCTTGGCCAGCGCGGCCTCGATGATCGTGGCGGTCAGGTCGTCCGGGCGCAGGTCCTTCAGCGAGCCCTTGAAGGCGCGGCCGATCGGTGAGCGGGCTGCGGAGACGATCACGGCTTCGGGCATTACGGCTCCATTGGCGTATGGCGTACGAGTGTGACTTGACAGGCCTGTGAGGAAAGTTACCCGCACGTACCGTCAAGGTCACGGGTATCGCCGTGTGACCCCGGCCGCTTTTTTCTAAGCGCTTGCTTTGCCGCGCGCTCCGCTGAAGGGACCCAACAACCGGACCCAACCGCTCAACCGCCGGAGGCCGGCGCCGGGTCACTGGCCGGCATCCGCCGCCGACGCCGCCGCTTCAACAGCGCCCAAGGACCCCGCGGCCCCGTAGGCATAGCGGCAGCGACCTCCGTGCCGGCCTCCGAAGCCGCCTCCGCGGCGGCCCGGGCCACCGGCAGGAACCCCTCGCGGCGGGAAGCGTCCGGACGCTCCTCCTCCGCCGGCCAGAGCCCCAGCGCGGCGCACACCGTGGGAAGAACCGCCATCGCGGCGGTCGCGTACCCCTCCGCCGAGGGGTGGTAGTTGTCAGGACCGAACAACTCACGGGGATTGGCCGCGAACTCGGGCCCCAGCAGGTCACCCAGAGACACCGTCCGCCCGCCCTGCTCCACCGTCCCGATCGTCTGCGCCGCCGCCAGCTGCCGCGAGGCCCGCCGGGCCAGCCAGCGCAACGGCTGCTGGACAGGCTCGATGGTGCCCAGGTCGGGACACGTACCGACGACCACCTCCGCCCCGGCCGTACGGAGCCGACGTACCGCCGCAGACAGATGCCGAACCGACTGCGTCGCAGGCATACGGTGCGTGACATCGTTCGCGCCGACCATGATCACGCATACGTCGGGGACCCTGTCCGGGTCCCCGAGAACCAGGCCGACCTGGCGGTCCAGGTCGTCCGACTGGGCGCCCGGCAAGGCCACGTTCCGCAACTCCACAGGCCGCTCGGCCACCGCCGCAAGCCCCGAGGCCAGCAGCGCGCCCGGCGTCTGGCGGGCCCGGTGCACACCCTGCCCCGCGGCCGTGGAGTCCCCGAGCATGGTCAGCCGCAAGGGCTCACCGGCACCGACGTACGCACGCCCGTACAGCCCATCCGCGCTGGGCGGATGCGGACTGTGACCGTTGCCCACCTGCCGCTTCGCCAGCTGCACCTCGGCCAGCACGAGGCCGATCGTCGCCGCGCCCAGCAGCCCGATCCCACCACCGCCGTACGCCGCGCCCGCCGCGATCCGCCGTGCCACCCTCGCCCTCGACAAGCTCGACATGCGAAGCCGCCACCTCCTCAAACCCGTACATCCTCTGCTTGCCCCGCGGAGGCTGTCGGCCAATCTCAACACAGCGTGAACGCCCGGTAGGGGGCTTACTCTGACGGAACCACCCCGACCACTTCTTTAAGCTCCGGAGACAACGGTGCAATTCCACGACTCGATGATCAGTCTCGTCGGCAACACCCCGCTGGTGAGGCTCAACAGCGTGACCGCCGGTATCCAGGCGACCGTCCTCGCGAAGGTCGAGTACTTCAACCCCGGCGGCTCCGTGAAGGACCGCATCGCCCTGCGCATGATCGAGGCCGCGGAGGAGAGCGGAGCCCTCAAACCCGGGGGCACGATCGTCGAACCGACCAGTGGGAACACAGGTGTCGGGCTCGCCATCGTGGCGCAGCAGAAGGGGTACAAGTGCATCTTCGTGTGCCCCGACAAGGTGTCCACCGACAAGATCAATGTGCTGCGCGCGTACGGCGCCGAGGTCGTCGTATGCCCGACCGCCGTGGATCCCGAGCACCCGGACTCGTACTACAACGTCTCCGACCGGCTGGTCCGGGAGACCCCGGGGGCCTGGAAGCCCGACCAGTACTCCAACCCGAACAACCCTCTCTCGCACTACCACTCCACCGGCCCCGAGCTGTGGGAGCAGACGGAGGGGCGGATCACGCACTTCATCACCGGGGTCGGGACGGGCGGCACCATCTCCGGTACGGGGCGGTATCTGAAGGACGCGAGCGACGGCAGGGTCCAGGTCATCGGCGCCGACCCGGAGGGGTCCGTGTACTCCGGCGGATCCGGGCGGCCGTATCTCGTGGAGGGCGTGGGCGAGGACTTCTGGCCCACCGCCTACGACCGGACCGTCGCGGACGAGATCGTCGCCGTGTCCGACAAGGACTCCTTCCAGATGACGCGACGGCTCGCGAAGGAGGAAGGGCTGCTCGTCGGCGGGTCCTGCGGGATGGCCGTCGTGGCGGCGCTGAAGGTGGCCTCGCGGCTTGGGCCCGATGATGTGGTGGTCGTGCTGTTGCCGGACAGCGGGCGCGGGTACCTCAGCAAGATCTTCAATGATGAATGGATGGCCGACTACGGCTTCCTGGAGGACAGCGGGCCGAGCGCGCGCGTCGGCGATGTGCTCAGCGACAAGGCGGGCGGTTCCATGCCCTCACTGGTCCATATGCACCCGGACGAGACAGTCGGGGAGGCGATCGAGGTGCTGCGCGAGTACGGCGTCTCGCAGATGCCGATCGTCAAGCCCGGCGCCGGACACCCGGACGTGATGGCTGCCGAGGTCGTCGGCTCGGTCGTCGAACGGGAGCTGTTGGGCGCCCTGTTCAGCAAGACAGCCTCGCTGGAGGATCCGCTGGAGAAGCACATGTCGGCGCCGCTGCCGCAGGTCGGTTCCGGTGAGCCGGTGGCCGACCTGATGTCCGTACTCGGCGCGGCCGACGCGGCGATTGTGCTCGTCGAGGGCAAGCCGACCGGGGTCGTCAGCCGACAGGACCTGTTGTCCTTCCTGGCGAAGAGCAACCGGCAGTAGGAATTCCGGTGAACTGCGCGCGCCGGAGAGGAACTTCCGGCACGCGCGGCCCAGGCGGAACTTCGCGGAAGTGGTACGAGCGCGTCACGTCCGCGCAGCACCGGCTTAACACGGGTCCGGCACAGTTCTGGGTGTCGGCAAGGGCGGGAGCGGCTCCCCGCTCAGGCCGACGCCGAACGGCGCCAAGGACCTCCGGAGCGGCTCCCGGACCTCCATGGACGCCATGGACGCGCAAGCCCGGCCCTGACCCGGCCCGCGTCCCTCGCGGGGACCGCCGTCGTCCCGCCCCCCTTTACAGGGGGTGCGGCGGTCCCCGCGAATAGCCCCCCTTTGCGCCTAAACCGGCGCCGCTCTCGCGGACCTGGTTGCTCGCCGTCGGGGTCCCTCAATTGATGGTTGCGGTTGTCGTCGGTTGAAAGACGAGGCTCAGTCTTCCCAGTCCGAGTCCGACTTCTTCCCGCGGCGGCCGAACAGTGGGGTGTGGCGGGCGACCTGGACCACGTTGACACCCACGATGCCCGTCCAGGCGATGAGGAGGCCGGGCAGGTCCGCGACGCCTCCGCCGATCGCGGACAGGGGAATCGCGAGGACCAGCGAGACGATCCCGAAGCCGAAGCGCTCGCCCCACGAATCGCTGGCCTGCGGGGAACGTGAGCCCCGGGCCACCACCATCTGCTGTTCCGCGAGCTGCCGTCGTACCCGGCGCTCGATCGCGCCGTCCATGCGCTGCTCGACCTTCTCCAGGAAGGAGTCGACCAGCGCGGAGTCGTACTCGTCGCCCAGTTCCCTGCGCGCGTGCAGGGTGGCGTCGAGTTCCTTTTTGAGTTCGGCGTCGCGGGCATCCATACCGGTCATGTCCTTACCGTAAGGAGCCCTGGCCCACTTGGCACTGGGGTTAGCCCCCCTGTCCGCGCTGGGCCGTACCCCCGGCCGCTACTTCGTCAGGCCCTTCTTCTCGGCGTACGCGTTCGCCACGTCCTCGGGGTCCTTCTTGTCCTTGTCGACCTGGCGGTTGAGCTCGGTGAGATCCGCGGTGGTGAGGACGTTGCCGAGCGCGGCGAGTGCCTTGCGGACGGTCGAGTCGGCCCTGCGGTCGGCGATCAGGGGGACGACGTGCTGGCCGGGGATCAGGTTCTTGGGGTCGGTGAGGACGACCCACTGGTTCTCCTGGATGTCGGTGTCGGTGGTGAAGAGGTTCGCCACGTCCACATCGCCCTTCTTGAGGGCGCCCTTCACCAACGGCCCCGAGGAATCAAGGGACTTGAACTCCTTGAACTCGACGCCGTACACCTCCTCCAGGCCCACCACACCGACCTCGCGCGTCTTCACCTCGGGCGCGGCGCCGATGACGAGCTTGCCGTTCTGCTTCTTCAGGTCGGCGAGGGAGGCGAGGCCGTACTTGTCGGCGGTCTCCCGGGTGACGACGAACGCGTCGGAGTCCTCGGCCATGCCGTACGGCAGCACCTGGAGCCCGGCGGGCAGGGCCATCGCGAGGGCGTTCTGCATCTCGCCCTCCTCGGTGGCCCCCGCCTTGGGGTCGACGTAGTGGAGGAGCGCGCCCTGGTACTCGGGGAGCAGGTCGATGTCGCCACCCTTGATGGCGGGGATGAGGATCTCGCGGGTGCCGAGGTTCGGGCGGACGGTTGTTTTGACTCCCGCGGCGTCGAGTACGGCCGCGAGCTGAGGACCTGGTTCTCGGTCACCTTCTCGGCCGTGAACGGCCGAGCTTGTGTACTCGGTCGTTCACGCCTTGTCGCGCTCCCGACTGCCCCCTACGACGGGACGGTCACGGGTCGCATCTCCCCAGGATCCGGCTTACGCCGGGGCGGGGACGGGTGTGGTGACGAACACCCACGCCGAGCGTGCGCGCTGGCGCACGTTGACCCCGGCGACGTGGTCGGCGGGCCCAGCGAGGCCACACCGACGACAGGAGAACAGGTCCCGGGTGGGCCGGTTGGCCCGCTCGGTGTGCCCGCAGCGCGGGCAGCGCTGCGAGGTATGGGCCGGATCCACTTCCAGGAACGGCACCCCGGCCTTACGGGCTTTGTAGGCAAGGTGCTGTCCGAGTTGGTGGAAGGGCCAGGAAGACAAGGTGTCCCGCTGGTCGCGGCGAAGCCGTACCCGGTTCCGGATCCCGTCGAGTTCCTCGACGGCGATGCCGCGACCGGTGCGTTGCGCGACGGACACGATCTCCTTGCTGATCCGGTGGTTCACGTGGGTGGCATGACGCTGTTCCTTCTTCGTGCGGTGGGCCAGGCGGCGGGTGGCAGATCGGGTCTGTTTCGCCTGGAGTTCGGCGCGCTTGCGGGCCTGCCAGTGCCGGTACCGGTTCAGGCCTCGTCCTTGGTAGTTGGTGTTGTCGCTGGTGGTGGCGAGGTTGACGATGCCGCGGTCCACCCCGATCCAGTCCACCGGTTCGTGCGCCTCGGGTTCGGGAATGTCGCAGGTCGCGATCAGGAACCACTTCCCGGCCCGCTGGACCAGGTCGGACTCGCCCTTGCGGTATTCGGCCAGCGTCTTGAGCTGGTCCGGCGAGCCGGTGTAGCGGATGCCGCGCATCCGCCCGTCCACCGTCCAGATCGACACCGTGCGCGCATCCGTCTGCCAGGACAGGCACCGGTCGTCGAACGGCTGCGCCGCCTGGGGCCGGAAGGTCACAGGCGAGCCGGTGGCCTTGCGGTACCGCTTGGACCCGGGACCGCCCAGCCGCCCGGCTTGCAGGCTCGTCGCGAGCGCGCCGTAAGCGTCCACGACCTTCTTCACCACCCGCACCGCGGGCTGGGCCGACAGCCCGAACGTGGCCTTGATGTCCGCGTAGACCAGTTTCTGCAGGCCGTTGCGGTCCTTGATGCCCGTCTCGAAGGCGGTCCGGGAGACGTGGTCGGCGGCCCGGTTGCAGGCACGCAGGGTCGCCTCCAGCGCCGCCGCCTGCTCCGGCGACGGCAACAGCTTCACCTGCACCACCAGCTTCACGGCCCCAAACCTAGGCAGCGCCTCGCACAACCGGGCGGACTTCGCACACCTTCACCCGCCCTCGCGACCGTCCAGTACACGCGAGCGAATACCCCGGCTCCGCCGGACAGCAATGCGGGCACTCCGTGCCCGGCCATAGAACCGGTGACGCTCCGCGTCACCGGTTTCGCGATGCGGTTCCTTCCTGGAGTGAACGCCGGGGCCTTCTTGCAAGAATCAGGTGAAGAGCTGGCCGAGGCTGCCGTCGCCGATGCAGGTCGCCACGGAGACGAGCGAGATCGACATGACGCGGATGGTCCCGGAGGTCGGCTCGACCATCCGGTTGACCATGCGCAGAGTGGTCGTCTTGCCGCAGCCGGAGGATTCCACGAGGACGGTCACGCCGCCTTCGGGCATCTCCAGGGAGAGGTCGTGCACCGCCGTGGTGCCGTTCGGGAAGCGCTTGTGGACCGCATCGAACTGGATCATGTGGTGTCCCTTGCCCGGCGTGCATATCGTCATGCAGAGTTCTTGGTGTCTGAATAGGTTGTCAACGCCTCGACGTAAAACGCCGGTTACGGATGACCGCCAGGCAAGATCGGATGTCCGAGTTTGAGGGGAGTTCGCGCGTGATGTCGTCTCGGATCGTGGACGTGCCGGGTGTCGCCGACTCGGACTCCGGTGCCCTTACGCCCGGTCTGGTCGTCCTCGACGGGTACGGCACCGGCGTCGCGGACATCGTGCGCCTCGCCGACGGAGCCGCCCGGCCCGTCCCCGGCACCGAGGCGATGAAGCGCGTCGAGGAGTCCTGGGACGCGGCCCGGCGGATCGCCGCGACCGGGCGCGTGTACGGCCGCTCCACCGGCGTCGGCGCCAACCGGAACGAGGACGTACCGACCGAGGCGGCGGCCGGCCACGGTCTGCGGCTGCTGCGCAGCCATGCCGGGTCGATCGGCGCGGAGCTGCCCGCGCGGCAGGTGCGGGCGATGCTGGCCGTACGGGCGAACCAGCTGCTCGCGGGCGGCGCGGGCCTGCGGCCCACCGTCGTCACGGCGCTGTGCGAGGCGCTGGAGACCGGGGCGTATCCGGTCGTGAACGAGTTCGGCTCGGTGGGCACCGGGGACATCGCGGCCCTCGCTCAGGTGGGGCTGGCGCTGGCCGGGGAGCACCCTTGGCGGGAAGCGGAGCCCGGGTGGCGTACGCCGGGAGCGAGTGGGCCGGGAGTGGGCGCTCCCGAGGCGCAGCCCCTCGACAACAACGACGCCCTCGCCCTCATCAGCAGCAACGCCCTCACCCTCGGCCAGTCCGCGCTCGCCCTGCACGAGCTGCGCGGGCTGGTCGGGGCCACGCAGGTCGTCGCCGCGTTGTCCCTGCTCGCGGTGGACGGCTCGCACGAGGCGTACGCGGCGCCCGTGCACGCCGCGCGCCGGCATCCCGCGACGGCCGAAGTGGCGCGCCGCATGCGGGAGTTGATCGGCGCCGCCGACCGCCCGGTGCCGCCGCTCGGGCGCATCCAGGACCCGTACGGATTCCGCTGTCTGCCCCAGATCCACGGCCCCGCGCTCGACGCCGCCGACGCCCTCGAAGAGGTGCTGACGGTCGAGATCAACGCCGCCGCCGAGAACCCGCTGATCTGCGCCGAGGACATGGCCGCCTACCACCACGGCGGCTTCTACCAGGCCGGGCTCGCCCTGGCCCTCGACCACTTCAGACTCTCCCTCACCCAGGTCGCACGCCTGTCGACATCCCGCCTGTCGACGCTGAACGAGCCCGCCTACACCCGGCTGCGTCCCTTCCTCGCCGACCACGAGCCCGCGTCCTCCGGCGTGATGATCCTGGAGTACGCCGCCGGGGCCGCCCTCGGTGATCTGCGCGCCTTCTCCGCGCCCGCCTCGCTCGGCCACGCTGTACTCTCCCGGGGCGTCGAGGAGCAGGCGAGCTTCGCCTCGCTCGCCGCACGGCAGACGTTGCGCGCCTGCGACGCGTACCGTCTGGTCGTCGGCTGCGAACTCGTCGCCGCCGTACGGGCCCTGCGGCAGCGTGAGCTGCGGCCGGACCCGGAGCTGCCCGTGGGCCGGGCGCTGGAACTCGCCGAGTCGGTGCTCGACGCGGACCAGACCGACCGGCCGCTCACGGACGACGTGACGGCGGCGGCCGTACTGCTCGACCGGTTCACGGACATCTGGAGGGGGAGCACGGCATGAGCGTGGACAGGGATACGGGCATGGACCGAGAGGCGGGCGTGGGCAGGAGCGCGAAGGTGACGGACAGTTCTGCCGCGCGGCTGCAGGCGCTCTTCGAGGGGCACCGGCTGACGCCGACGCAGCGGCGTATCGCGCACAGCATGGTGCGGCGGGCCGCCGACGTGCCGTTCCTGTCGAGCGTCGAGCTCGCCGAACTCGCCGGCGTCAGCCAGCCCTCCGTCACCCGCTTCGCCGTCGCGCTCGGCTTCGACGGCTACCCGGCGCTGCGCAAGCACCTGCGGGAGGTTGCGCCCACGGAGCCGGTCGCGGACACCGCCTCGTACAACGAGTACCAGCAGGCCGTCGAGGCCGAGATCGAGAACCTGCGGCATCTGGCCTCCGTACTCGCCGATCCGCGGCCGGTGGAGCGGGCGGGGCGGCTGCTCGCGGCCTCGCGTCCGCTGCCGGTGCTCGGGCTGCGGGCGGCGGCCGCCCAGGCGTACGGCTTCTCGTACTTCGCGGCCAAGGTCCATCCGGACGTACGGCTGCTGCACGAGGGCGGCACGATGGTCCACGACCGGATCGACTCGGCGGTGCGGGCCGGGGCCACGGCTCTGCTGTGCTTCGCGCTGCCGCGTCATCCGCGCGAGGTCGTGGACACCCTGGCGTACGCGAAGGAGGCCGGGCTGACCGTGGTGACCGTCGCGGACTCGGCGTTCGCGCCGGTGGCGAAGGAGTCGGACCTGCTGCTGCCCGCCGCGGTCGGTACGGGGCTCGCCTTCGACACGGCCTGTGCGCCCATGCTGCTCGGGCGGGTGCTGCTGGAGGCCATGTGCGACGACCTTCCGGACGCGCAGGCGCGGCTGGAGGAATTCGATGGACGGGCGGCTGCGCGGGGCTTGTTCGTGGAGTAGGGACCTTGTTAAGACTCGTCTCACCTTCGGTCGCTAACCTGCGCGGCCGAAGAGACTGCCGGAGAGATTACCGAAGAGACTTCGGGCCTTCGGATGAGGACGAGGAGGCGGGAAGGTGACGCGCGGAGGTCAGGGACTGGCCCGGGTGGCCGTCGTCGTACGGGCCGGTGCCGTGCCGCTGTGGTGGCTGGGCGTGTTCGCGGCGGGCATCGGCGTGCTGGTGCCGGGTGTGACCGGGCGTCGGATCGGCGTGATCGCGGGTGCGGCACTGTTCCTCGTCACGGCGGCCGTGGTGGCGCTGCTGCGCAGGAAGCGGTACGTCGCCCTGGCCGGCGGTGCCGCCCGTGCGGGTAAGCACGATGTCCTCCAGGACCGTGCCGTGACCGCGCGCAACTGGCGCCGGGGACATCGCTGGTGGCTGTTCCTCGCCTTCCTGGCCGCGCTGGGCAGCGCGTTCGCGGTGCCCGCGGCTGGGGGCATGCTGCTCGCCGGAGTGGGGGCCGGTCTGCGGTTGAAGGCCGCGTGGCTGGGCCGCATCGAGCGCGGCTCCGAGGAGCTGTTGTGGGTCCGCGTCGACTGGCTCAGCCGTGGGGCGGGTGCCCCGGCGGACAAGCGGGTGAAGGCCTACCGGGCCACGGGTATCGCGGCGGGCGACGCCGCGCCCGGTGGGGCGCGGCGTCGGGGTGGCGTGCTGGTGTAGTGGGGCGGCTGCCGCTGGGTGGTCGCCCGCCCTGGCCTTCGGCCGGGCGGGGTCTTCCACTCGCGCACTGCCCGTTTCGACTCGGCTGTCCTGTGCGGGTTTCTTGTGGGGGTTGCTCGCCGTTGGCGGCTGCGGGCCATGAGGACGGGCCCGGCTCAGGACTCCGCCGCCGGGGCCGCCTCCAGCCCTCTTACTCCTCGCCCCGCACCCGGAGCACCACCTTGTTCACCGCCCACAGGCCCACGCCGATCGCGAGCAGTACCGCCGCGCGGATGTACACGTCCGCCGGGCGGTCGGCCAGGGGGCTGGCCAGGATCAGGGCGGTGATCGCGCCCAGGACCGGGAGGAACGTCGGGGTGCGGAAGTGGGCGTGGTCCACCGGGTCGCGGCGCAGGACCAGGACCGCGATGTTGACCACGGCGAAGACGCACAGCAGGAGGAACGCCGTTGTGTCGCCCAGGCCCTCGATCTCGCCCGTGGAGACCAGGCCGATCGCGAGCACGGTGACGAAGATGATGCCGACCACGGGGGTGCGACGGCGGCGCAGGACGCGGCCCATACCGCGGGGCAGGATGCGTTCGTTGGCCATGCCGTAGCACAGGCGCGAGGCCATCATGATGTTGATCAGCGCGGAGTTGGTTACGGCGAACAGCGCGATGAGCGCGAAGAGTTTGTGCGGGAAGTCGACGCCGCCCGCCTTCACGACCTCCAGGAGCGGGCCGCTGGATCCCTCCAGAACCTTGTAGTCGACCAGGAGTGACGATACGAGCGCCACGAGGACGTAGATCGTGCCCGTCACCGCCACCCCGATGAAGATTGCCCTCGGGAAGGTCCGTACGGGATCCTTCGTCTCCTCCGCCATGTTGACCGAGTCCTCGAAGCCCACGAACGCGAAGAAGCCCAGCGCCGTGGCCCCCAACACGCTGGTGATCAGGGCGTATCCGGTGCCGCTCGCCTCGAACTCGCCCAGCCGGGACGGTTCTCCGTCACCCGTCAGCACGGCGTACGCGCCGATCGCGAGGATGATCGCCAGGCCCGTCAGCTCGACCAGGGTCAGGATGACGTTCGTCTTCACCGACTCCGAAACGCCCCGCAGGTTCAGGGCGGCGAGGATCAGGATGAAGCAGATCGCGATGAGTGTCGGCGGGAGTGCGTCTCCCGTCAGCTCGGAGAGATAGTCGCCGCTGAAGGCGCGGGCCGCCGCGCTCGCGGACGACAGGCCCGAGGCCATCACCATGAAGGCGACGATGAAGGTGAGGAAGGGGACCTTGAAGGCCTTCTGTGTGTAGAGGGCCGCTCCGGCCGCCTTCGGGTACTTGCCGACGAGTTCGACGTACGACGCCGCCGTCAGGATCGCCACGACGAAGCCGATGACGAACGGCAGCCACAACGCGCCGCCGACTTTCCCCGCGACGGCGCCGGTCGTGGCGTAGATGCCGGTCCCGAGAATGTCGCCGATCACGAAGAGGATCAGCAGCTTGGGGCCGATGGCGCGCTTGAGGCCCGGTTCCTCGGCGGGCGACTGCGTGTCGGCAGTGGATTTCGCGGTGGACAAGAGAACCTCCCCCGGTCGGTGATCCGTCCGGGGGAGTACTGCCCGGTCGTGAGTCCGGGATGCCTGCGGGTCCGATTCTCAGAGGTTCATCTGAGGTTCCGTCAGACTTCCAGTTCCGCCTCGATCTTCTTCAACTGATGGCGTGCCATCGCCAGGTTGGCCCGCTTGGAGTCGAGGACCAGGTAGAGGAACAGGCCGTTGCCGCCGCGGCCGGTGAGCAGGCGGATCAGGTGGTACTGGTCGGAGAGGGTGATCAGGATGTCCTCGATCTCGCCTTTCAGGCCCAGGTGTTCCATGGTGCGGAGCTTGGCGCGTACGACATCGGTGTTGCCGGCGGCGGCGACGGTGAGGTCGAAGCTCTTGCTGCCGCCCATCGTGCCCAGCGCCATGCCGCTGGTGTAGTCGACGAGCGCGGCTCCCGTCGCGCCCTCGATGGAGGCGAGGGCTTCCTTCAATGCGGTTTCGGTGTTGGCCATGGTGTGGTGTCCTCTCAACTCTCGCTGGTGGTAGGGGTGTTGGTGGTGGTTCGGCTGGTGCTCCGCCCGTTGGTCTGTGCGGTCTGAGTGGGCTGCGCAGTCCGTGTGGCCCGTGCGGTCCTGGCTCGTGTGGGCTTGCCGGGGTGCGTCGGAAGCGCGGACTTGTCAGTGGTCGTGTTCGTGGTCGTGGAGGTAGCCCGGGACGGGGCTTTGGCTCCGGCGGTACCCGGAGGCGGTGTCGCCCAGGCCGTCGCGCCGTCGACCAGCTCGCCGATGCGGGTCCCGGCGCGGCGCCCCTCCAGGTGCAGGCGTCCGACGTTGACCCGGTCCTGCGCCAGCAGCGTCAGTACGGCCGAGGAGCCGGCCGAGTACGTCGCCACATAGCCGTGCATGCCGCGCACGAGCAGCTCGCGGAGGTCGCCCTGCCCGGTGGCGTCCGTCAGCCGCACGGCGACGGCCAGCGCGGCGGCGGTCAGTGCGGCCAGGCCCTCCGGTTCCACGCCGGGCGTGTCCTGAGCGATGACCAGACCGTCGACGCTGGCCGCGAGCGCGCCGGTCAGCTGGGGCACACGGGCCCGTAACCGCTGGAGTTCGTCGAGGACTTCGGCCTCCGCCGCCATGAGCAGTCTCCTCTCGGCGCGCTGTCGCAGCGCGCGGATCACAGGGCCTCCAGGGCGTCTCTCACGCGGCGCAGCAGAGCGACGTCGGGGTCGGCCGAGGGCTGGGTGAGCAGGGCTGACGCGGGGTCGAGGGCGGGAGGCGGCTGCTCGGGTGCCGGGTCCGCCCGGGATGGCCGGGATGACCGGGGTGGCTGGGAAACCGTCGTCACGATGCCCGCCGTGGCCAGCCTGCGCAGCTCGACCAGGGTGTGGAACGCGGGGCGGCCCAGGGCGAACGAGATGTCCGCGGCCGTGCGGACCCCGTTCACCTGGTCGAGTACCGCCTGCTGGCGGGCCGGGACCGGCGGCTCGGCGGCACGGTCTGCCCGTACCAGCGGGGCGGTGTCCGTCGCCGGGTCGGGCCAGATGCGGTGCAGCAGCTCGCGGCGGCGCAGGGTCTCGCGCTCCAGCGCGGCCACCGGCACGGGGCGCACCGGTCCGAGCCAGTGCGCGGCCCCGTACCGAAAGCGCGCCGGGGCGCCGGAGGGCCCGAGAACGAAGTACGCCGCGTCGAACAGCGCCGCCACATGGCACAGCTCCAGCGCGCCCTCGGTGACCCGGCTGCTGTCGACCAGGAACCGTCCGACCCGCCGATCCGTCCCCGCCCGCGCGACCGCCTCCCGCCAGACCTCGGTGTCCAGTACGCCGCCGGTGGTGAGCAGCACGTCGAGGCCCGGGCTCTCGGGGCTCTCGGCGTACGTGACCTGGCCGTCGGCGAGATGGAGCGAGCCGCGCTCGCGCAGCAGTACGCCGGTGGCGCGCTCGGCGGCGAGCCGGCGCAGCATCGGGGAGACACCGGGACCGACCGATCGGCGCCGTAGGGGCAGGCGGGGTGCGGGCGTGCTGATCACGGTCATCCCAGCACCAGCCGTCCGGCCATCTCGCCGAGCCGAATGCGAGCCAGCGCGAGGTTGCCGTCGGAGCGGGCGAGCCACAGGTGCAGGAAGACGCTGCTGTCGAAGCTCGTCGCCACGAACCGCAGGACGTGGTACGTGTCGACGTTGCTGATGATCAGGTCCTCGACAGGCGGGTCCTGCCCTGACTGGTCCGGTCCCGCCTCCGGCGCGAACGCCCGGTGCTCCGCCGCGAGCCGCGCCAGCTCCGCCGCCTCCGCCGCGGTCGTCTCGTGGTCACCGCCCGGGGCGTCCCCGACCGTGCCCAGCGCCAGGCCGCTGGTCCAGTCGACCACCGCGGCGCCCAGGGCACCGGGCAGCCTCATGGCTTCCAGCAGACACTCGTCGATTCCGGGCACCTGGGCTCCCCTCCCGCCTCGGGTACGGCTGAGTGACCACGAAGCTACGCACCGTGTGCGTGAGGGGTGAGAGTTCTGGCATTTTCCAGTGGAACATGCGTCGACTGGCTAAAGTGGGTCAACTGACCTTCTACCGGGGCGTGTTGGCGCCCCGGCGGTTGTCGGTGGTCTGACGTGGGCCGATGGCCCTGGACGCCGGGGCCGGACGGCAGCGCCACCGCGTCAACCCGACGCCCACACACCGCCGAGTTGAAGCACGGCACACTCCTGTGCGCCGGAGTGCGCCGTATGCGTATGCGCCGTGCCGCTACAGGTCCGACAAACGCCCCGCATGACGCCCGCCCGACTCCGCCACGATCTCCTCCAGAGTCTGCGGCGTCCGTACGGTCGCGAACCGCACCCCGCCTTCCCTGTCCGGCCCGAACCCGTAGATCCCCGGCCGCGGCAGCGAGTTGTACGCGTAGTGGTGCGCGAAGTAGTACGCTCCCGTGTCCAACGCCGCCGCGTAGTCGCCCTGTTCGAGCAGCGGTAGCGCACGCCCCTCGGCCAGCAGGTCACCCGCGAAGCACGCGGGGCCTGCCACGTCCTGCACGACCGCGGGCCCGGTCTTGGGGCGCCCCTTCACGTCGTACGCCCCCACCCGCAGCGGCCACGAGGCCGGCGCGTACACCGTGCGGGCCGCCACCTGCACGCCCGCGTGCGTCACCGCGATCGCGCGCCCGCCGGCCGTCTTCGCGTACTCGACCCGCGCCAGCACCACCCCATGCTTGGCGAGCAGCGACCGCCCGAACTCCGTGACCAGTCCGTACCGCCCGTCGAACAGCCCCGGCACGGTCCGGTCCAGCAGCCGCGCGTACTCCGCGTAGGTCGGGCTCTGGGTGTCCGACGCGTAGTTCACCGGCAGCCCGCCGCCGATGTCGAGCGTGTCGATCTGCCGCCGCCCGGCACGCTCGTTGATCTCCTCGGCGAGCCCGTAGGTCTCGGCCACCCCGCGGGCCATCAGCTCCAGCGGCATCCCCTGCGAACCGGAGTGCGCGTGCAGCCGGGTCAGCCACGGCCGGTCCAGGTACGCCCGTACGACCCACTCGCGCGCCCCCTCGTCCCGCAGCGCCACACCGAACTTCGAGGTCGCCGTCGCCGTGGACAGCGCCTCGATCGAACCTCCGCCGACCTGCGGATTCACCCGCAGCCCGAGGGGCGACCGGGTCGTCGCCGACTGGACCAGGCCGTCGATACGGGCCAGCTCCTGCGGGTTGTCCGCGTTGACCGCGATACCGAGGGCCAGCGCCTCCCGCAGCTCCGCCGGGGTCTTGGCCGGGGAGTCGAGGACCGTACGGGACGGGGGTACCCCGGCCGCGCGGGCGAGAGCCAGTTCGCCGGCGCTCGCCACCTCCGCGCCGATGCCCTCCTCGTGCAGCAGCCGCAGTACCGGCACGAGCGGGGTCGCCTTCACCGCGAACGCGTGCAGCACCGGCGTGCCCGGTGCGACCACCGCCTCGAAGGCCGTGCGGAGTGCCGCCGCCGAGCTGCGGATGCCCGTGATGTCGAGGAGTCCGATGATGGGGGTGTCGGAGTTCACGAGCCCCTGTTCCACGGCCGCGCGGACGGCCTCGTCCCGCCGCGCGCCCCCGTTCGACGCCGCTTCCGGCGTCTCGTCCGATGTGCCCGTGTCCCCGGTGTATGTCGCCATGCGTCCAGCCAAACACCCGCCCCGTGCCGACACCGAAGCAGGGTGCGTATTGACTAGCTCTATTCATGAAGTCAGGATGTGAATATCTCTGCAATGAGCGACTGCAATGACCGATTGCGGTGACTGATTGCAGAGACCGACTGCAACGCCGGAGCATCCACCAGCCCGCCAGGAGGCAGCCCATGTCAGGACCACGCCCTGTCCGAGCACCGCGCGGTACGGAACTGAGTGCCCTGGGATGGCAGCAGGAAGCCGCCCTGCGGATGCTGCAGAACAACCTCGACCCCGAGGTCGCCGAGCACCCCGACAAGCTCGTCGTCTACGGCGGCACCGGCAAGGCCGCCCGCGACTGGCGCTCCTTCGACGCCATGGTCCGTACGCTGCGCACCCTCAAGCAGGACGAGACGATGCTCGTCCAGTCCGGCCGCCCCGTCGGCGTCATGCAGACCCACGAGTGGGCGCCGCGCGTGCTCATCGCCAACTCGAACCTGGTGGGCGACTGGGCGAACTGGGAGGAGTTCCGGCGCCTGGAGCAGCTCGGACTCACCATGTACGGCCAGATGACGGCCGGTTCGTGGATCTACATCGGTACGCAGGGCATCCTGCAGGGCACCTACGAGACGTTCGCCGCGGTCGCCGCGAAGCGGTTCGGCGGTTCGCTCGCCGGGACGATCACGCTCACCGCCGGGCTCGGTGGCATGGGCGGCGCCCAGCCGCTCGCCGTGACGATGAACGACGGCGTCGCGATCTGCATCGACTGCGACCCGCGGGCGATCGAGCGCCGTATCGAGCACCGGTACCTGGACGTACGGGCCGACTCCCTCGAGCACGCCCTCCAACTGGCTGTGGAGGCGCGTGACGCCCGCCGCCCGCTGTCGATCGGCCTGCTCGGCAACGCCGCCGAGCTGCTGCCGCGCATGCTCGCCGAGGGCGCCCCCGTCGACATCGTCACCGACCAGACCTCGGCCCACGATCCGCTGTCCTACCTGCCGCTCGGCGTGGACTTCGACGACATGGCCTCCTACGCGGCCAAGGACCCGGCGGGCTTCACCACCCGCGCCCGCGAGTCGATGGCCCGCCATGTGGAAGCGATGGTCGGCTTCATGGACGCCGGTGCCGAGGTCTTCGACTACGGCAACTCCATCCGCGGCGAGGCCCAACTCGTCGGCTATGAGCGGGCGTTCGCCTTCCCCGGCTTCGTCCCCGCCTACATCCGGCCGCTGTTCTGCGAGGGCAAGGGACCCTTCCGCTGGGCCGCGCTGTCCGGTGAGGCCTCGGACATCGCCAAGACGGACAAGGCGATCCTCGATCTCTTCCCCGAGAACGAATCCCTCCACCGCTGGATCAAGATGGCCGGTGAGCGGGTGCACTTCCAGGGGCTTCCGGCGCGTATCTGCTGGCTCGGCTACGGCGAGCGTGACCGGGCGGGCGAGCGCTTCAACGACATGGTCGCGAGCGGCGAGTTGCAGGCCCCGCTCGTCATCGGCCGCGACCACCTCGACAGCGGCTCCGTGGCCTCCCCGTACCGCGAGACCGAGGCCATGCTCGACGGCTCCGACGCGATCGCCGACTGGCCTCTGCTGAACGCCATGGTGAACGTCGCGTCGGGGGCGTCCTGGGTCTCCCTTCACCACGGGGGCGGGGTGGGGATGGGGCGGTCCATCCATGCGGGGCAGGTGTCCGTGGCCGACGGCACGGCGCTGGCCGGCGAGAAGATCCGCCGGGTGCTGACGAATGACCCGGGTATGGGTGTCATCCGGCATGTGGATGCCGGGTACGACATCGCGGAGTCGGTGGCGGACGATCGGGGCGTGCGGGTGCCTATGCGGGAGGGCGAGTGAGCCTGCCGGCCGGTGGGGGGCGGGATTCTTCCCCCACCCCACCCCTTCCCGAAACTGGGGGCGCTGCCCCTGGGCCCCGCTGGGGGCTCCGCCCCCAGACCCCTGATCGGCCTGAACGGCCTCGTCCTCAAGCGCCGGACGGGCTGGAGGTGCCGGGCGGCGCCAAGAGCTCGACCCCTTCTTCGTTCCACGAGATGTGGCGCGAGTTGGAGCCCATCGGGCGGCACCCCGACTCCGGTGGATACCGGCGGTTCGCCTGGACCGGGGCCGATGCCGAGTGTCGGGCCTGGTTCGAGGAGCAGGCCCGGGCGCGGGAGCTGGCGTACGAGGTGGACCGGAACGGGAACCAGTGGGCCTGGCTCGGGGATCCCGCTGCCGGGGACGCTGTCGTCACCGGGTCCCACCTCGACTCGGTGCCCGATGGCGGCGCCTTCGACGGTCCCCTCGGCGTCGTGTCCTCCTTCGCCGCGCTGGACGAACTGCGGAGCAGAAACGTGCAGTTCAGCAAGCCCCTGGCCATCGTGAACTTCGGTGACGAGGAAGGTGCCCGCTTCGGGCTGGCCTGTGTGGGGTCGCGGCTCGCGGCCGGAGAGCTCACCGTCGAGCAGGCGCATCGGCTCAAGGATGCCGACGGTGTCAGCCTGCCGGAGGCGATGGAGGCCGCCGGGTTCGACCCGGACTCCATCGGGGCGGACCCGGAGCGCCTGGCCCGTATCGGCGCGTTCGTCGAACTGCATGTCGAGCAGGGCCGCGCCCTGGACCTGACCGGCGACCGAGTCGGTATCGCCAGTGCCATCTGGCCGCACGGGCGGTGGCGGTTCGACTTCCGCGGTGAGGCCAACCACGCGGGGACCACTCGGCTCGTGGACCGCCGCGACCCCATGCTGTCGTACGCGGAGACCGTGCTCGTGGCCCGGCGGGAGGCCCAACTCGCAGGCGCCGTCGCCACCTTCGGCAAGATCTCCGTCGAGCCGAACGGCGTGAACGCCATCCCCTCCCTCGTCCGCGGCTGGCTCGACTCCCGCGCTGCCGACCAGGTGACCCTCGACACCGTCGTCACCGGCATCGAGCAGGCGGCCCACGAATACGCCGACGCCCACGGAATCGAACTCGACGTCGTCCGCGAGTCGTTCACCCCCGTCGTCGAGTTCGACCACGCCCTGCGCGACGAACTCGCCCGCATCCTCGGGACGGCGGGCGACCACCTGAACGTGCCCGTCCTGGGCACCGGTGCCGGACACGACGCCGGAATCCTCTCCGGGACCATCCCCACCGCCATGCTGTTCGTGCGCAACCCCACCGGCGTCTCGCACTCCCCGGCCGAGTACGCCACCGAGGACGACTGCGTGGCCGGAGTGCTCGCACTCGCCGACGTACTGGAAGGGCTGGCCCGCACGTGACGCAGACGCAGACGTACTGGCTGGAGCACGCCTGGCTCGACTCGTTCGTCGAGCCCGGCGTGGTCGTCGAGGTCGCCGACGGCCGGATCGAGGCCGTCCGTACGGGCATCGACAGCCCGCCACCGGGCGCCGAGATCCTGCGTGGACTGACCCTGCCGGGCCTGGCGAACGCCCACTCGCATGCTTTCCACCGAGCCCTGCGCGGCACCGTCCAGGTCGGTTCCGGCACTTTCTGGACCTGGCGCGAGGTCATGTACGCCACCGCCGACCGACTGACCCCGGAGACCTACCACGCCCTCGCCCGCGCGGTGTACGCCGAGATGGCGCTCGCCGGCATCACCTGCGTCGGCGAGTTCCACTACGTCCACCACGCCCCAGGCGGCACCCTCTACGCCGACCCCAACGCGATGGGCGAGGCGCTCATCGACGCCGCTGCCGAAGCCGGTATCCGCATCACCCTCCTCGACACCGCCTACCTTTCTTCCGGCTTCGGACAGCCGCCCGACACCCACCAACTCCGCTTCTCCGACGGGGACGCGGACGCCTGGGCGGAACGCTGTTCAGTTCTCAAGGACCGGGATCACCTGCGGATCGGTGCGGCCGTCCACTCCGTACGGGCCGTGCCCGCGCGGCAGTTGGCCACGGTGGCGCGATGGGCCGAGGAGCGGCGGGCCCCGCTCCATGTGCACCTGTCCGAGCAGACGGCGGAGAACGATGCCTGCCGGGCCGCGCACGGCTGCACACCCACCCGGCTGCTCGCCGACCACGGTGTGCTCGGCCCGCGTACGACGGGCGTCCACAACACACACCTCACCGACGAGGACATCGCGCTGCTCGGCGACTCCACGACCGGCACGTGCATGTGCCCCACCACCGAACGCGACCTGGCCGACGGCATCGGACCCGCCGCCGCCCTGCAGAAAGCCGGCTCGCCGCTTTCCCTCGGCTCCGACAGCCACGCCGTCATCGACCTGCTCGAAGAGACGCGCGCGATGGAGCTGAACGAGCGCCTGCGCACTCGTACGCGCGGTCACTGGACGGCGGCTGCCCTCTTGCGGGCGGCCTCGGCCGACGGCCACGCGGCCCTCGGCTGGGACGACGCGGGCACCATCGAGACCGGCGCGCTCGCCGACCTCACGACGATCGCGCTCGACTCGGTCAGAACAGCGGGGCCGCTGCCAAGGCTCGGCGCCGAGACGGCCGTATTCGCCGCGACAGCAGCGGACGTACGGCACACGATCGTGGCCGGCCGTCACGTCGTACGAGACGGGGCGCACACGCTCGTACCGGATGTGCCGCAAGCCCTCGCGCAGGCAGTCGAAGCCCTGCGCGCCTGACGACGACCGCCGAACCGCGCCCCCGCGAGGACGACATGAGCAGCCCGACGAGCACCCCGACCACCGTCATCACCAACATCGCCACGCTGGTCACCAACGACCCCTCCCTGGGTGACGGATCCCCCCTCGGTCTGATCCAGGACGCGGCCGTCGTCATCGACGGCGACCGCATCGCATGGACCGGTGAATCAAGCAAAGCACCCGCCACTGACAATCGGGTCGACGCGGGCGGCCGGGCGGTGATCCCGGGCTTCGTCGACTCCCACTCGCACCTGGTCTTCGCGGGCGATCGCACACAGGAGTTCAACGCCCGTATGTCGGGCCGGGCCTACAGCGCGGGCGGCATCCGTACGACGGTCGCCGCCACCCGCGCCGCCACGGACGAGGAACTGGAGGCGAACCTCACCCGTTACCTCGCAGAGGCCCTCCGCCAGGGCACGACGACGCTGGAGACGAAGTCGGGCTACGGCCTGACGGTCGAGGACGAGTCCCGCGCCCTGCGCATCGCCGACCGCCACACCGACGAGGTGACATTCCTCGGGGCGCACATCGTCAGCCCCGACTACGCCGACGACCCGGCCGCGTACGTGGCCCTCGTCACCGGCGAGATGCTCAACGCCTGTGCCCCGTACGCCCGTTGGATCGACGTCTTCTGCGAGAAGGGCGCCTTCGACGGTGACCAGGCCCGCGCGATCCTCACGGCGGGAAAGGCGAAGGGCCTGCATCCGCGCGTCCACGCCAACCAGCTCTCGTACGGCCCCGGCGTCCAGCTCGCGGTCGAACTCGACGCCGCGAGCGCCGACCACTGCACGCACCTCACGGACGCGGACATCGACGCCCTCGCCAACAGCGCCACGGTCGCCACCCTCCTCCCCGGCGCCGAGTTCTCCACGCGCGCCGAGTGGCCGAACGCCCGCCGCCTCCTCGACGCCGGCGCCACGGTCGCCCTCTCCACGGACTGCAACCCGGGCTCGTCCTTCACGTCCTCCGTCCCGTTCTGCATCGCCCTCGCGGTACGGGACATGAGGATGACCCCGGACGAGGCGCTCTGGTCGGCGACCGCCGGCGGCGCGGCAGCCCTCCGCCGCGACGACATCGGCCGCCTCACCCCGGGCGCGTACGCCGACCTGGCCTTCCTCGACGCACCGAGCCATGTGCATCTGGCGTACCGGCCGGGCGTACCGCTGGTCAGCGAGGTGTGGCGGCGAGGTGTCCGCGAGGTCTGACCAGCACGAGGCCAGGTGCGACATCAGGCGGGAGCCGCCCCCGCCGTCCACCGCTGGTCGTCCCGCCCCTGCGCCGGAACCAGGACGAGGCGGTTCCCGTACGCAGTCACCGCGTGGTCCGGGGCGATCGCCGGACGGATCACGCCGTCGCCGTCCACGGTGAACGTCAGGTTCCGGCCGTTGGGGCCCTCGACCGAGTCGCACTCCCAGATGCCGACGCCCCGGCCAACAGAGCCACGGCTGTCCAGGCAGTAGTCGGGGTATGTGTACGACTGCAGCACACCGCGCCCGGAGTCGACCCGCCACCGTTGGTCGCGAGAGGACGTGCAGGTGGCCGCGTCGACGTCCGTGCCGTTCTGCGGGTCGCCGTCGATGTCCAGGCACAGGCCCGACCCGGCGTTCACCACCTGGGCGTAGGCGCCGTTGGGCGGGTGGGGTGCGGGGGGCTTCGGCTTCTCGGGAGTGGGCGAGGGGTGCGGCGTCCTGGAGGGCTGTGGGGGCTTCGAAGTCCTCGTCGGTTCAGGGGACTTGGTCCTGCGCGTCGGTGAAGGCGACGGGGACGACGTCGCCGAGATCGTCGGCGTCACTGTCACCGCGGGCGGCCGCGCGGGTGGGAGTACGGAGTTGGCGGCGCGTTGGGGCTGTGAACTGTTCGACGAGAGCAAGTACATCAGCAGAGGCGCCACCGCGATGCCGAGCGCGGCCGAGGCGAGCGCGAAGCGTCGCGACGGCAGCCAGGCCGCTGCCGCGGTGGTCCGGGTCCGGGAGTGCCTGGCAGTCCGGGCGCGCCGGGAAGCGCGACCAGGCGCGGTGGATCCGTCCGAGGCGTAGGCCGCGCCGCCCCACACCAGCAGCCCGTCGGCCAACGCGGTACGCGGGGTGTCCCGCAGCGCGCACTGCTCCTCATACGCGGCGGCGCAGTGCGCGCACAGCGTGATGTGGGCGTCCAGATCCAGTCCGTACCGCGGATGATCGGGGCGTACCGCCTCCTCGATCAGTCGCCGGAAGCCCTGGCAGCGCGGATTGCCGGAGTTGGCCAGCCGGCCCTTCAGACAGGCCTGGCGCAGCGCCTGGAAGGCCGGCTCCTTCCCGTACGTCACGTCCTGGGGCGTGAATCCCAGGTAGACGGCCGCTCCGGCGTCGGGCTCCTCGTCCACGACGGTGTACCAGACGAGGCCCTGGACGCGGGTCGGAAGGCCCTGGAACGCCGTCAGCATCGGCGGTTCGCGGTCGTCGGCGCCCGTCTCGCGCAGGTGGGTCAGCAGGTCCGGATGGAGGCGGTTGCCGCGGTCGTCGGTGGCCCATGCGGCGGCCACGCGCGTGACCAGCAGCAGAAGCTTGTGCCGCCACGGTCCGCGCGGCTCGACGCCGCGCGCCGTCTCGCGGGCCGCCAGCGCGAACGCCTGGGCCGTGAGCCGGCGTGCGCCGGGCTCATCCATGGTGCACAGCCGCGCGTACGCCAGCACGGCGGGCCGGTGCCGCAGGCGCAGCTCGCGCAGCGCCGGGTACGCGGTGGAGGTGTCGGCGCGTATCAGTGCGGTGAGCTGCTCGTCGGGCGTGCTGGTGTGCGGGCCGGCGCCCACACCCGCCTTTCCGCCTGCTGCTCCTGTGCGGTTCTCGTCGCCCTGATGCGCCCGAGTCATCCCCGTGCCTCCCTCTTGCCCCCGCCTTCGCCACCGTCGGCACCTCGGCGTACCGATCGGTATGGGGTTGGGCCATAGTGGTGGAAGGAGGCCGGTGAGGGTAGGGGTTTCCGCCAGTAACCATGTCGTGCGTGGCTTGTTCACGACGATGGCGCCCGTTGGGCCCCGACCAGCGGGACCTCGTACGGGCGCCATCAACAAGCTTCACCGCCACATGCGGCGGAGCCACCTCCGGTGGAGACACCTGCGGCGGAGCGCTACTCCTCGACTGTCAGACCCTTCCGCAGCCTCACCAGCGTCCGGGACAGCAGGCGCGACACATGCATCTGGGAGATGCCCAGCTCGTCGCCTATCTCGGACTGGGTCATGTTGGCGACGAAGCGGAGGGAGAGGATCTTCCGGTCACGGGAAGGAAGTTCGGCGATCAGGGGCTTCAGGGACTCGACGTACTCGATGCCTTCGAGGCCGTGGTCCTCGTAGCCGATGCGGTCGGCCAGGGCGCCCTCGGAGTCGTCCTCCTCCGGCTGGGCGTCAAGTGAAGATGCGGTGTAGGCGTTGGACGCGGCCATGCCCTCGACGACCTCGTCGTTCGACAGGCCCAGGCGATCCGCCAGCTCTCCCACTGTCGGAGCGCGGTCCAGTTGCTGGGCCAGTTCGTCGCCGGCCTTGGCCAGGTCCAGGCGGAGTTCCTGGAGTCTGCGGGGTACCCGCACCGACCAACTGGTGTCGCGGAAGAAACGCTTGATCTCGCCGACGATGGTCGGCATCGCGAAGGTCGGGAACTCCACGCCACGGCTGAGCTCGAAGCGGTCGATCGCCTTGATCAGGCCGATCGTGCCGACCTGGATGATGTCCTCCATCGGCTCGCTGCGGGAGCGGAACCGGGAGGCCGCGAACTTCACCAGAGCGAGGTTCAGTTCGACCAGGGTGTTGCGTACATAGGAGTACTCGTGCGTGCCCTCTTCCAGGGATTCCAGCCGCTCGAAGAGGGTCTTGGACAGGGCCCGTGCGTCCACCGGCCCCACCTCGTCGTACGGCGGGATCTCCGGAAGGCCGACGAGTCCGTCGAGGTCCTCCTCGACGGGATCCGCCTGTTCTGGAGAGGGTGTCGACGTCGCCTGGGGGGTCTGCGATGCGTCGAGCCGGGGTGACATGATGTCCTCCATCGTTCTCGGCATATGGCCGCCGATGCCAATACGTGCACTGCGGTGTGCGGCGCCTCCAAAGCCGGCCGTGTTGATTCGTGTCCCTACTAGCCCTACCCGCTTTCGTCAGCCCACCGCAAGTGCGCTTGCTGGAGAAATGTCCGAGTCTGAGCGGTTGTTCAGGTGTGGCAGGGTCGTAGAGAGGTCGTAGGGAAGGAACCGCACGACAGGAGTCGTGGTCGTAGGGAAGGCGTAGTGTTCAAGAGCGTCAATCAACAGCCACGACGGTCGGAAGAGAGAGACGGCATGGACCGCGGGACGGTCGGCAGCGCGCAATCGGGCCGGCTTCTGGTCGAGGTGCGGGAAGAGGGCCTCAGTGCCGTCGTGACTCCGGCGGGTGAGTTGGACCACCACACCGCCGATCTGCTGCGAGAACCCCTCGAGGACTGCCTCGAGCGCGGGTTCACGCGCCTCGTCGTGGACTGTTCGAGGCTCGAGTTCTGTGACTCCACAGGGCTGAACGTGCTGCTCGGCGCCCGGCTCAAGGCCGAGGGCGCGGGCGGCGGGGTCCATCTGGCCGGGATGCTTCCGGTGGTGGCCCGGGTCTTCGAGATCACCGGCGCGGCGGCTGTCTTCACCGTGCACGACACGCTCGACGCGGCTCTGCGTGAGTAAGAGAAGTGCGCATGACACGCTCGAAGCGGCCCCCGGGTGAGTAACCGTCTGACTGCGGTGCGCGAAGTTATGGCTCAGTTGTCTCTATGTGATCGGCGCGTTACCAGCGTCACAGTGTCCATGCCGAATCAGTGGGTGTTCTGACGGTTCGGCCGGGCAGGAGACACCCTGAATATGTCAACAAGGCCAACGGCAAGCGCGCGGCAGTCCCGGATCCCGAGTGTCCTGAGCTTTCTGGATGTCCTGAGTCCTGAGTCGCGAACTGAATCGCGAACTGGTGAATCGGTGAGGTGAAGCGCTGATGAGCACCACCCGGCCTTACCCGCCGGGCGACCGCGACCCGGATGCGGGCGTCTGCGGCGCTTCGGGGGAGGCCAGAGACGACGGGTCCGCGCGCCCGGCCGCCCGTCAGGTCCGTCGGCTCAACCTCGACGGCGCGAGCGGAGTCGTCCCCCTCGCCCGCGACTTCGCCCGCCAGGCGCTGTACGCATGGGGCTGGCTGCCCGCCGCGACCGCCGACCGGCGGGCCGCCGCCGAGGATGTGCTGCTGGTCGTCTCCGAGCTCGTCACCAACGCCTGCCTGCACGCCGAGGGCCCGGACGAGCTGTGGATCGCCTGCGACAACAAGGTGCTGCGCGTCGAGGTCTCCGACCGGGGCACCGGCCAGCCCGCCCCGCGCACCCCGCACCGCGCCGGACGCCCCGGCGGCCACGGGATGTTCATCGTGCAGCGGCTGTGCCTGGACTGGGGGGTTGTCCGGGCTCCAGGGGTGGCGGGCAAGACGGTGTGGGCGGAGCTCGGGGCGCCCGCTTAGCCCGAAGTAACTCCCACCAAGGGTTACCGCAGGTTCGAACCCTTCTCCGTACGCGGCGGATCGATCGAGATCCGGCGCGTCCTTTGTCTTCCCTCCACAAGGCCCCGGGCGTACCTTGACGGCCGATCTGATGTGCCGTCAGGAATGAGGGGACCGTGTCATACCGGACGTACCAGAAACGAACCGCCGCGCTCGCGTTCGCCGCGGCCCTGGCCGGCTCGGCGGTGCTGATGGCCGCCCCCGCAGCATGGGCCGAGGTCGTCGACGTCGAGTACAACTGCAAGACGCCGATCGGTGACAAGTCCGCCGTCTCGCCCATCGACATCAAGAGTGCCGAGAGCGGCAGCGGCTACAAGATCACCATGTCCTGGCAGAAGGGCGTCTCGTCCAGCCCGGTGGAACTGGGCAAGGGCGCGATGAACCCGAGCGCCACCATCAAGCTGGGCGGCGCCGAGAGCGGCACGCTCACGGTGAAGGGCCCGGCCAACGCCGAGGCCATCCCCGCCAACACCCCCATCAAAATCAGCGACTTGAGCGGTACGTACACGCCGTCCAAGAGCGGCGAGGTCACCTTCACGCCGGGCGTGCTCACCATCAAGGCGCTCGGTACGACGACCACCTGCGAGCCCGGCAACAATCCGGGACCCGCGCTGAGCCTCGACGTCACGGCCGCAGGTGGTGGCGGCGGCGGTTCGTCGGAGACCTCCCCCGAGGGCGGCACGCAGAGCGGCGCGGACTCCGGCGCCGAGCTCCCGCAGACCGGCCCCGAGGACTCCGCGATCGCCCTCGGCACGCTCGGCGGCACGGTGCTCCTCGCCGGAGCTGCCGGAGTGCTGTGGCTGACCCGACGGAACCAGGCGCCGCGCTGACCTGCGTTTTTCGCGTACGTGCCTGACGAGCCTCCCCCAGCCTTCGGCCAGGGGACCCCCATCTCGCTGCGCTCGCCGTACGCCGCACCTTCTGTTTCTGGAGCCGCCTGTGACATCCGCGCAGTCCGCCGCCCGTGGCCTCTGTGCCCTCGCTCTCGCCGCCGCAGTTCTGCTCGGCGTCGTACCGACCGCCGTGGCCGACGAGGGCTGGTCCGTCGTGCCGTCGGCGGGCGGCCGGGACGGGCGGCCGTACTTCTACGCGGAGGGCGCGCCCGGTGCGGTCCTGCAGGACACGGTGTCGGTGATCAACCCGGGCGAGGAACCGCTCACCGTACGGCTGCGGGGCGCGGACGCCGACAACAGTCAGGAGGGCGGCGGCTTCGCGCTGCGGGCGGAGCCGCGCGACACCGGCTCGTGGATCACCTTCGCCGAGGAGACCGTGAAGGTGCCCGCGCGGACGCGCGCCGACGTTCCCTTCACCATCGGTGTCCCCGAGGGCGCCGTCCCCGGCGACCACCCCGGCGCGATCGTCGCGAGCGGCGGCGGCCGGTCCGTGGCCGTACGCGTCCATCTGCGGGTCGCCGGCCCGACCCTGTCCGCGCTCACGGTCGAGCACGTGGCCGTACGGGACGGCCGTATCTCGTACGACCTGGTCAACCGCGGCAACACCGTACTGACCCCGAAGCTCGCCGTACGCGCCGACGGACTGTTCGGCGAGGTGCTCGACCGAGCCCCGCGCACCCTCCCCGTCGAACTGCTCCCCGGCCGACGCGTCACCCTCCGCGAGCCCTGGCCCGACCGGCCCGCGTTCGACTCGGTCGACGTGCGACTCACGGTCACGGCGGCGGACGGGGCGCACGACGAGGCGGGCACGGCGGCGCGGTTCGTGCCGTGGGGAGCGGTCGCGGGCCTGGCGGGCGGGCTCGTGCTGTGTGCGGGCGGTGCCGTTTGGTTCGTACGACGTCGAAGGCGTACCGAGGAGTCCGGCGAGCCCGGTGGGCCTGAACAGCCGCGTACGGAAGTCGAGTTGACGGGAGCGGTGATGTGAGCGGGAAGGTGCGGATTCCGGCTTTGGTGGTGGCGGTGCTCGCGCTGCTCGTGCTTCCCCTGGGCTGGGTGGCGACGGGCGCGGACGGGAAACCGGAGGTCAAGCTGTCCAAGTCCCAGGCGGGGACGGGCGGTTCGATCACGGTGACCGGCTCCGGATGGCGGCCGGACGCCCTCCTCATGATGCTGATCTGCGGTCAGTCCTCGCCCGACCGGGGCGTGCTCGGCGGCACCAACTCCTGTGCCAACGCGGACGGCCGGGCCGTCACCACGGACGAGAAGGGCGCGTTCAGCAAGAAGCTGCCGGTCGTCGAGCCGCCGCAGCCGTGCCCGTGCGTGGTGCACGTGGCGACCGTGACCGGTCAGAAGGCGGACGCGGACGCGGCGTTCCTGGTGGCAGGGCACGAGGTCGAGCCTCTGCCGAAGGAGGACACCAGCGGGCGGCTCTCGGTGCTCACCGACACCCGGCTCGACGGATCGAACGGTCTGCTGACCTGGTTCGGCGCGCCGCCGTCCCGCGACTTCGTCTTCACCGTCGGCAACGTCGGCTCCTCCGCCGTCAAGGATCCCGTCTTCCAGGTCGGCACCTCGCACGGCGTGTTCGCGCCGCAGTGGGAGGAACAGCAGTGGCGCGGCACCATCGCGCCCGGCAAGAAGGCGCAGATCGAACTGCCCGTCGAGCTGTCGGCCGGCGCGCACGGCGACTACACGGTCTCGGTGAAGTACGGCGGCAAGGTGCTCGCCGAACAGCCCTGGGGCGTGGGCCGCCCCTGGGGCGTGACGCTCTTCTGGATCCTGCTCTTCGTCGTCGTACCGGCCGCCGTGTTCCGGATCGGGATGGCCGTGGTGGACCGCGTACGTCCGCAGGGCAGGTCGAGGCCGGCCGGGCGCTGGGCATCTCGCCCGAGGCGCGGTGGGGGAGGACACGCCGGTCCGCGCCGGAGTCTGCGGCTGCCCGAAGTCACCGTACGTATGCCGAAGTTGAGCCTTTCGTCCACGGCGTCGTCCCCCCACGCAGACGCCGACAGTGATACCCGTACGACCCCGACCTTGCCGTGGTTCACCCCGGACGCCGCTCCGGGGACCGAGGCCGGTCAGCTCTCCGCACCGCAAGAGAACAGCCCGACGACCCCCACCAGGAAGGGAAACTCGTGAGCACGCTACGGAGAGTTCGGCCGGGAGACGGCGGCCTTGGGGTGCAGAAGCGTCCAAGAGCGAGCGCGGCCGGAGTCGCGCTGATGCTCGGCGGCGCGGGCATCCTGCTCGGTGTGGCCGCGGCGCCGGCGCAGGCGGCCGAGGTGTCGTACAAGACCGAGTGCGTACCGCCCGCGATCTCCGGGATGGATCCGGTACAGGGCACGACCCAGGTGGAGATCACCGCGCCCGCCGAGGCGAAGGTCGGGGACGAGGTGCAGATCACCTGGAAGTTCGTCCAGGCCGCCTCCAAGAACCCCGACATCATCGACCTGGAGAAGGACACTGTCCAGCCCACCGGCACCCTCAAGGCGGCCGGCGCGCAGACCGGGGACATCGCGATGGAGGGCCCGCGGCAGAACCCCGCCATCCCGAAGAACAGCGACATGAAGCTCTCCGACATGAAGGGCACGCTGAAGCTGACGGCGGCCGGAGAGGTCACGCTGACCCCGGACGCGTACAACGTCAACGTCAACAAGCCGGTGTCCGCGGACACCAAGTGCACGCCGACGGAGGCGGTGAAGTCGGCCGCGACGATCAAGGTGAGCGGGGGAGACTCCGGCGGGACGACGGGCGGGCTGCCGACGGGTGTGCCGTCGGTGCCGACGGAGGTCCCGACGGACCTGCCGACCGGGAGCGCTCCGCCGTCCTCTCCCTCCGATCCCTCCGAGAGCGCGACCGGGGGCGACAGCGGGGGATCGTCGGGCTCCGGCGGGTCCGGTGGCGGTCAGACCGAATTCACGGGCAAGGAGGTCGAGATCCCGTACGAGTGCAAGACGCCGATCGGGGACAAGAACGCGACCTCTCCCGTGCAGATCGACGCCAAGAAGGACGGCGGGAACTTCGGCCTGACGGTGCAGTTCAAGAAGTCGGTCATGGACAGCCCGGCGGACATTCCGGCGGACTCCGTGAAGCCGTCGATGGAGGTCGTGCTGGGCGGCGCGGACAAGGGCACGGTGCGGGTGGAGGGCCCGACGAACCCGGAGCCGATCAAGTCGGGTGACCCGATCGAGATCCCCGACCTGACGGGCACGTACAAGCCGGGCGCGGACGGTGAGTCGACGCTCTCGCCGGGCGTTCTGACGGTGGAGGCCCTGGGCACGACGACGACGTGTACGCCGGCCAAGAGCGAGGTTTCGTTGACGCTGGATACGTCGTCCCAGCCGGGTGGCGCCGCGGGTGGCTCCGCCGGTGGAGCGGGTACGTCGGGTGCGGGTCCCGCGTCCTCGGGCGGTGGGCTTGCGGACACGGGGGCCGACGACAACGGGCTGCTGCGGGCGCTCGGGCTGCTGGCGGGCACGACGATCCTGCTGGGCGGGGCGGTGTTCACGTTCATGCCACGGCGTCGCTTGCGCTAGCTGTTCTGTCCAGGGCCGTACGTCGCCTGCGGGCCGTCTGTGGCTGGTCGCGCCGTTCCCCGCGGGGTGCCTCCGGCGGTTGGGCGGCTGCGGGTTCGTTGTGGCTGGTCGCGCCGTTCCCCGCGCCCCTTGGGTGGGTGGGGGGTGCGGGGCCGTGGGCCGGTGCGTCAGCCCGTCGCAGGCCGGGCATACGGCCCTGGGCTGGTACACGGTGCGGGTTCTCCGAGACCGAACCTAAGCGACGGGCATACGACGCACCGGCCCACGGCCCCTCCCGCCGGTGGGAGGCTGCGGGTAGTTGGGGGTGCGGGCTTTTAGGCCGATCGGCAATTGCCGGGCGGTCTTAGTAGAGGCCTTCAGTGTCAAGTCCGGGCTGAAGGCCTCGCAGGTTCGCATCCTTGAGCAGAGATCTCGATCTTCCCTCACGACGGTTGTCCACGGCGGACTACCATCAGTCCATGACCCGAGTACTGCTCGCCGAGGACGACGCGTCCATTTCGGAGCCGCTGGCCCGCGCCCTGCGTCGGGAGGGTTACGAGGTCGAGGTACGCGAGGACGGCCCCACCGCGCTCGACGCCGGCATCCAGGGCGGCGTCGATCTGGTCGTGCTCGACCTCGGGCTGCCCGGCATGGACGGACTGGAAGTGGCCCGTCGGCTGCGCGCCGAAGGCCACACCATCCCGATCCTCATCCTGACCGCACGCGCCGACGAGGTGGACACCGTCGTCGGCCTCGACGCGGGTGCCGACGACTACGTCACCAAGCCCTTCCGTCTCGCCGAACTGCTCGCCCGGGTCCGGGCCCTGCTCCGGCGCGGTGCCGCGGAGCCGCAGCAGCCGCCCGCCACGCACGGGGTGCGCATCGATGTCGAGTCGCACCGGGCGTGGATGGGTGACGAGGAACTCCAGCTCACGGCCAAGGAGTTCGACCTCCTGCGGGTGCTGGTGCGGGATGCGGGGCGGGTCGTCACGCGTGACCAGCTGATGCGCGAGGTCTGGGACACGACGTGGTGGTCTTCGACCAAGACGCTCGATATGCACATCTCGTGGCTGCGCAAGAAGCTCGGCGACGACGCGGCGAATCCGCGGTACATCGCCACGGTACGGGGCGTGGGGTTCCGGTTCGAGAAAAGTTGAACCGCTGCGGGGTCGTCGTGGCTGGTCGCGCACACTGGACCTCGTAAACCAGCTGCCCGGAGGGCCCCGTGCGTCGCCGTCTTATTCAGTCCACCCTCGCCGTGGTCCTCGTCGTGATCGCCGTGTTCGGTGTCTCGCTCGTCATCGTCGAGACCCGGACGATCAGTGCCAGCGCCCAGGAACGCGTGGACCTGGAGGCGCTGCGGCTGGCGAGCATCGTCGACAGTCGCATCCTCGGCGATGAGCAGATCAGTGCCGAGATCCTTCAGGACCAGGTCGCCGACGACCGGTATGCGCGGATCGTGATTCCGGGGCGGGCCCCGATCGAGATCGGCACCAGGCCCACCGGCAACGTCATCCAGTCGAAGGAGGCGCGGGGCGAGGAGGGCGAGACGGTCACGGTCGAGGAGCCGCGCTCCTCGGTCACCCGCGAAGTCGGCCGTACGCTCCTGATCATCGCCGCGGTCGCCCTGCTCGCGGTGATCGCCGCCGTACTGCTCGCCGTACGCCAGGCCAACCGGCTCGCCTCCCCGCTGACCGACCTCGCGGAGACCGCCGAGCGGCTCGGCTCCGGGGACCCGCGACCGCGCCACAAGCGGTACGGAGTCCCGGAGCTGGACCGCGTCGCGGACGTGCTGGACGGCTCCGCCGAGCGCATCGCCCGGATGCTGACGGCCGAACGCCGGCTGGCCGCCGACGCCTCCCACCAGCTCCGTACGCCCCTCACGGCCCTGTCCATGCGCCTGGAGGAGATCACCCTCACCGACGACCCGGACACGGTGAAGGAGGAGGCGACGATCGCGCTCGGCCAGGTGGAGCGCCTCACGGACGTGGTCGAGCGGCTGCTCACCAACTCCCGCGACCCCCGCACCGGCTCCGCCGTCACCTTCGACCTGGACGAGGTCATCAACCAGCAGCTCGCGGAATGGCGCCCCGCCTACCGCAGCGCGGGCCGTGCCATCGTCTGCTCGGGCAAGCGGCATCTGCATGCCGTGGGCACCCCCGGAGCGGTGGCCCAGGTGCTGGCCGCCCTGATCGAGAACTCGCTCATGCACGGCGGCGGCACAGTCGCCCTGCGCACCCGCGTCACCGGCAACCAGGTCGTGGTCGAGGTGACCGACGAGGGCCCGGGCGTCCCCGCCGAACTCGGCGCCCGAATCTTCGAGCGGGCCATCAGCGGCCAGAACTCCACGGGCATCGGCCTCGCCGTGGCCCGCGACCTGGCGGAGGCCGACGGCGGCCGGCTCGAAATGCTCCAGGCCCAGCCCCCGGTCTTCGGCCTGTTCCTCTCGCGTACGCCGAAGAAGCGACCGCCGGCGGGTCAGGAGCCGGACCAGACGGTTCGATAGCCGAACGCCGGGGCCCCGAGGTCAGCGCATGCGTGTGAACTGGCGCGTCGGGCGGTCCTGAGCCAGGAAGGGATCCGGCGTCAGGAACGATTCGGCACTGGCCACGGCCTCGCGGGCCGGGAGCGCACGGAACACCCAGGTGCGGTAGGACCAGAAGCGGAACAGGGTCGCGATACCGATGCCGACGAACTTGAAGACGTTGCTCTGCAGGGGGCTGTCGAGGCCGAGGCCGTACGTGGCGGCGAACAGAATGCCGTTCTCGATCACCAGGCCGATGGCGCTGAACAGCAGGAAGAGCGAGAGTTCCTTGGTGCGGCCGCTCTTGTCGCGGTCGCGGTAGGTGAAGTAGCGGAACCCTATGTAGTTGGAGACGATCGCCACCACCGTGGCGATCACACTGGCCCGCACGACCTGCAGGTCCGTGGTGCTGCGTACGAGGTTGAAGACGAGCAGATTGACCAGCAGCCCCATGCCGCCGACCGCCCCGAACTTGGCGACCTCGCGCGTCAGCCGGTCGATGCGCTGGCGTACCGCGCTGCGCGGCGCGGCATGTGCCCCGCGTGAACCACCTTTGCCCATGGTGTCGCCCAGCCCCCGTCTCGTCGGATACGCCAACTTCGTCAACCTTCGTCGACTCGACCATGCTATCCAGCCCTACCGGTCCAGTCCTGGGCAGAGCCGGAAGATGTGGCCAGTACGTGATGAACATGCGGAAGTTTCGATGATCATGCGCGCGGCAGGAGCGCTCCGGGGCGCCCGTTACCCTGGGTGCGTGACGTTCCCGGTAGTCGGCATGGTCGGCGGGGGTCAGCTCGCTCGTATGACGCACGAGGCTGGCATCCCGCTCGGCATCAGATTCAAGCTCCTCAGTGACACTCCCCAGGACTCCGCGGCGCAGGTCGTCGGCGATGTCGTCATCGGCGACTATCGCGATCTCGACACGCTGCGTGACTTCGCGCGGGGCTGCGATGTGATCACCTTCGATCACGAGCATGTGCCCACCGAGCATCTTCGGGCCCTGGAGGCGGACGGCATTCCCGTACGCCCCGGCCCCGACGCGCTCGTACACGCCCAGGACAAGGGCGTGATGCGCGCGAGGCTCGACGCGATCGGGGTGCCGTGTCCACGCCACCGGATCGTGAGCGATCCCGAGGACGTGGCCGCGTTCGCGGCGGAGATCGAAAGGGGCGGGCACGAAGTGCCCTCCGGCAAGGGCGGTGGTGGGCGACGGGCGGGCGGCTTTCCGGTCGTCCTCAAGACCGTCCGCGGCGGCTACGACGGCAAGGGCGTGTGGGTCGTACGGTCTGTCGAGGAGGCCGAGGATCCCTTCCGCGCCGGTGTCCCGGTCCTCGCCGAGGAGAAGGTCGACTTCGTACGGGAACTCGCCGCGAACGTCGTCCGCTCGCCGCACGGCCAGGCGGTCGCGTATCCCGTCGTGGAGTCGCGGCAGGTCGACGGCGTCTGCGACACGGTGATCGCCCCGGCCCCGGATCTCCCCACGGAGCGGGCGCTCCAGGCCGAGCAGCTCGCCCTGAACATCGCCAAGGAACTCGACGTCATAGGCCACCTCGCGGTCGAGCTCTTCGAGACCCGAGACGGCCGCATCCTGGTCAACGAGCTGGCCATGCGCCCCCACAACTCCGGCCACTGGTCCCAGGACGGCGCGATCACCTCCCAGTTCGCCAACCACGTCCGCGCGGTCCTCGACCTGCCTCTCGGCGACCCGCGCCCGCGCGCGAAGTGGACGGTCATGGTGAACGTCCTCGGCGGCGACTATCCCGACATGTACTCCGCGTACCTGCACTGCATGGCCCGCGACCCCCAGCTCAAGATCCATATGTACGGCAAGGACGTGAAGCCCGGCCGCAAGGTCGGCCACGTCAACACCTACGGCGACGACCTGGCCGACGTCCTCGACCGCGCCCGTCACGCTGCCGCATACCTGAGAGGGACGATCACCGAATGAGCACTTCTCCAGAGTCGCCCGTCGTCGGCATCGTCATGGGCTCGGACTCCGACTGGCCCGTCATGGAAGCGGCGGCCCAGGCCCTGGACGAGTTCGAGATCGCGTACGAGGTCGACGTCGTCTCCGCGCACCGGATGCCCCGCGAGATGATCGCGTACGGCGAGGAGGCGGCGGACCGCGGCATCAAGGTGATCATCGCGGGTGCGGGCGGGGCCGCCCATCTGCCGGGCATGCTCGCCTCCGTGACCCCGCTGCCCGTGATCGGCGTGCCCGTGCCGCTGAAGCACCTGGACGGCATGGACTCGCTGCTGTCGATCGTGCAGATGCCCGCCGGGGTGCCGGTCGCCACCGTGTCCGTCGCCGGCGCGCGGAACGCCGGACTGCTCGCTGCCCGCATCCTCGGCGCCCACGACGAGGAACTCCGCGGTCGTATGCGGGAGTTCCAGCAGGAGCTGAACGACCAGGCATCGGAGAAGGGCAAGCGGCTGCGGGCCAAGGTCGAGGGCGCGGCGGGCTTCGGCTTCGGTTCGGGGAGCTGAGGGCGTGGCGCCGCTGACGTCCCTGGACGAAGCCCGGGAACTGCTGCGCCAGTTCCCGGTCGCCGACGGGCACAACGACCTCCCCTGGGCGCTGCGCGAGCAGGTCCGCTACGACCTCGACGCCCGCGACCTCGCCATCGACCAGAGCGCGCACCTGCACACCGACCTGCCGCGGCTGCGCGCGGGCGGCGTGGGCGCCCAGTTCTGGTCGGTGTACGTCCGCTCGGACCTGCCGGAGCCCGTGCCCGCGACGCTCGAACAGATCGACTGCGTACGGCAGTTGATCGCGCGCCACCCGGCGGACCTGAAGGCCGCGCTGACCGCCGCCGATATGGAGGCGGCGCGCGGCGAGGGCCGTATCGCCTCGCTGATGGGCGCGGAGGGCGGCCACTCGATCGCGAGTTCCCTTGCCACGCTACGGGCGTTGTACGCGCTGGGCGTCCGCTATATGACGCTCACCCACAACGACAACATCCCCTGGGCGGACTCCGCGACGGACGACCCGGGCGTGGGCGGCCTGTCGGCCTTCGGCCGTGAGGTGGTCCGGGAGATGAACCGCGAGGGCATGCTCGTGGACCTCTCGCACGTCGCGCCGTCGACGATGCGCGACGCCCTCGACGCGACCGTCGCGCCCGTGATCTTCTCCCACTCCTCCTCGCGCGCGGTGTGCGACCACCCCCGCAACATCCCCGACGACGTACTGGAACGCCTGCCGGCCAACGGCGGCGTGGCGATGGTGACGTTCGTCCCGAAGTTCGTCCTCCAGGCGGCCGTCGACTGGACGGCGGCGGCGGACGAGAACATGCGCGAGCACGGCTTCCACCCCCTGGACACCACGTCGGAGGCGATGAAGGTCCACCGCGCCTTCGAGGACGCGCATCCCCGCCCGGTCGCCACGGCCGCGACGGTCGCCGACCACCTGGACCATATGCGCGAGGTCGCCGGAATCGACCACATCGGCATCGGCGGCGACTACGACGGCACGGCCTTCACCCCCGACGGCCTGCACGACGTCTCGGGCTACCCGAACCTCATCGCCGAACTCCTCAGCCGCGGCTGGTCGAAGCCCGACCTCGCCAAGCTGACCTGGCAGAACGCGGTACGGGTCCTGGGCGCGGCGGAGGACGTGGCACGGGACGAGCGCTCCCGCAGAGGGCCGTCGAACGCGACACTGGCGCAACTGGACGGTTAACGGTCGCTGGAGACGGGATGCCCGATCAGCATGGTCGGGGCACCCCGCACCCGCGTCAGGAACACCGTCGCCGAGTTCGGCCCCCGCGGCTTCACCTTGCGGCGGAGCTCCTCTGGCTCGACCGCCGAGCCACGCTTCTTGACGGTCAGGATGCCGACCTCGCGCTCTCGTAGCAGCGCCTTCAACTTCTTTACGTTGAAGGGAAGTTGGTCGGTGATCTCGTAGGCGGTGGCGTACGGAGTGGGCGTCGAGGTGTCCGCGGTGACGTACGCGATCGTCTCGTCGAGCAGTCCGCCGCCGATCTCCTCGGCCACCTCCGCGACCAGGTGGGCGCGGATGACGGCACCATCGGGTTCGTACAAGTACCGTCCCGGCGGCCGCACTTGAGGATCGGGCAGCCCCTGGCCGCGGAGGCTGCGCGGCCCGGGCAGCAGGGTGGCGCGCACGAGCCCGGGCTCTGTGCCGAACCACAGCACGGCCTCCTTCACATCCCCGGAATCCGAGACCCACTCGGCCTCGGCGTCACCCGGAACCGCCTCGTGCGGAATTCCGGGCGCGATCTTGAGCGCGGCACGGGGCGCCTTGAGGGCCGCCTCGACGGCCCAGGAGAGAGGCGGCGAATAGGCCTCGGGATCGAAGACGCGGCCCCGCCCTCCACGCCTGGCAGGGTCGACGAAGACGGCGTCGTACGAGGACGTGTCGACCGCCGTGACATCCGCCTCCCGTACGTCGATCAGGTCGCCGAGCCCGAGCGCGTCGGCGTTCGCACGGGCCACCGCGCAGGTCAGCGGGTCGCGATCGACGGCGAGGACACGTACCCCGGCACGGGCGAGGGCGATCGCGTCCCCGCCGATGCCACAGCAGAGATCGGCGACGGACCGTACGCCGAGCTCCGTGAAACGCTGCGCCCGGTACGCCGCGACCGTCGCCCGGGTCGCCTGCTCGACCCCGTTCGCCGTGAAGAACATCCGTCCGGCGTCAGCGCCCCCGAACTTCCCCACCGCCCGCTGCCGCCACCGCGCCTGCGCGATCGCCGCGGACACGAGCTCGGCGGGATGCTCCCGCCGCAGCCGCGTGGCCACGGCCAGCTCCTGCGCCGGCTCGACCTCCCGCACCTCGTCGAGCAGAAAACGTCCGCGTTCGGTGAGCAGCGCGGCGAAGGAGGCCAGGGGGTCGTGATCGTCCACGGCCCCATTGTGGGCCAGTCGGTGGATGGTGCGCGCCCGGTGGCGGTGTCGGCGGGGTCGTACAGCCCATGGCCTGTGAGGATCCGTGGCCATGCGATCAGTACGACAAGATGGCGGAACTGGCTTCAGCCTCGCTCTGCCGGAGGACCACCTGTGAGGCCGAGGGGCCGCGCCCTGGCCACAGCCGTACTCACGTCCGTACTGCTCGCCGCCGGCGCCACCGGCTGTGCCCGGCCTGGCAGCCCGATCGAACGGCTCGACAAGAAGGCGACGTCGACGGTACGGGCCCACGGCATCCCGGCCGCGACGTACCGCCGCTGGGGCCTTGCCGCTCCGCTCGCCCCGGCGCCGAAACCACCCGCCCGCCCCGCCGTACGCCCCGCGGGTCCGGGCCTGCCGCCCGTCGTCGACCGCGTTCCCACCCGCGACAAGGTCGTCTTCCTGACCTTCGACGACGGCGCCGAGCGGGATCCACGGTTCGTCGACATGGTCCATGAACTGCGGCTGCCGGTCAGCATGTTCCTCACGGACAGTGTCGTCGGACCGGGATACGCGCACTTCGGCCGCCTGCGCGCGGTAGGCGCGAGCGTCCAGAACCACACCCTGGACCACCCCTACCTGCCCGGCCTCCCCTACGCCGGTCAGCGAGCCGAGATCTGCGGCCAACAGGACAAACTCAAGCAACGCTTCGGAATCCGCCCCCGCCTCTTCCGCCCCCCGTACGGCGCCTACAACGACGACACGCTCCGAGCCGCCGCGGACTGCGGAGTAACGGCGGTGGTCCTGTGGCGCGACGCGAACCGCCTACGGCCGGGCGACATCCTCCACTGTCCAGAGGGTCAGACCGGCGCCACGCTCACGGAGACGACGACCAGATTGCTGCACCGCATCCAGGCGCAGGGCTACACGGTGGCGCGCTTGGAGGACTACCTCTAGCCACTCCAGCCCGTCCAAATCAGCCTGTCTGGGGGCACCTCCCAGCGGTAGCTGGGGGAGTTTGAGGACGAGGCCGCAAGGCCGATTAACCGCCCACCCACCCGCGCATTCCCGCCCACCCTGGGCACCCCCGCCCGGCCGGCGACACCAGTGCAGGGTGCCCAATAACCGCGAACACGCCGGAGGCGATTGGCACTCCGCTTGACCGAGTGCTAACCACAGTCATAGTCTCAGGTCTGGCACTCCCCAGTGGAGAGTGCCAACAACGCGACGGGCAGGTCCGGCACCCGCGACGACGGATCGACCTGGTCGCCACCTCAGACAGTTAACCCCGTGAGATCTCCGAAGGGGGAGGTCGGATCGTGACGACCGCCAGCTCCAAGGTTGCCATCAAGCCGCTTGAGGACCGCATTGTGGTCCAGGCCGTCGAGGCCGAGCAGACCACGGCCTCTGGCCTGGTCATTCCGGACACCGCGAAGGAGAAGCCCCAGGAGGGCGTCGTCCTCGCCGTAGGCCCGGGCCGTTTCGAGAACGGCGAGCGCCTGCCGCTCGACGTGAACACCGGCGACATCGTGCTGTACAGCAAGTACGGCGGCACCGAGGTGAAGTACAACGGCGAGGAGTACCTCGTCCTCTCGGCTCGCGACGTGCTCGCGATCATCGAGAAGTAATTCACCCAGGTTTGCTTTGAACTGCGCCCCTGGCCCCCGCGACCACTAAGAAGCCGGGCGCCGGGGGCGCGGTTCGTTTTTTCCGAAAGGACTGACTCAGCTCCATGGCGAAGATCCTGAAGTTCGACGAGGACGCCCGTCGCGCCCTCGAGCGCGGCGTCAACAAGCTGGCCGACACGGTCAAGGTGACCATCGGCCCCAAGGGCCGCAACGTCGTCATCGACAAGAAGTTCGGCGCGCCCACCATCACCAACGACGGCGTTACCATCGCCCGCGAGGTCGAGGTCGAGGACCCGTACGAGAACCTCGGCGTCCAGCTGGTGAAGGAGGTGGCGACCAAGACCAACGACGTGGCGGGTGACGGTACGACCACCGCCACCGTGCTGGCCCAGGCGCTGGTGCGCGAGGGCCTGCGGAACGTCGCCGCCGGCGCGTCCCCCGCCGCCCTGAAGAAGGGCATCGACGCGGCCGTCGCCGCGATCTCCGAGGACCTCCTCGCGACCGCGCGCCCGATCGACGAGAAGGCCGACATCGCCGCCGTCGCCGGTCTGTCCGCCCAGGACCCGCAGGTCGGCGAGCTGATCGCCGAGGCGATGGACAAGGTCGGCAAGGACGGTGTCATCACCGTCGAGGAGTCCAACACCTTCGGTCTCGAGCTGGACTTCACCGAGGGCATGGCCTTCGACAAGGGCTACCTGTCGCCGTACTTCGTCACGGACCAGGAGCGTATGGAGGCCGTCCTCGACGACCCGTACATCCTGATCCACCAGGGCAAGATCTCCTCCATCCAGGACATGCTGCCGCTGCTGGAGAAGGTCATCCAGACCAACTCCTCCAAGCCGCTGCTGATCATCGCCGAGGACGTCGAGGGCGAGGCCCTGTCGACCCTGGTCGTGAACAAGATCCGCGGCACGTTCAACGCAGTGGCCGTGAAGGCTCCCGGCTTCGGCGACCGCCGCAAGGCGATGCTCGGCGACATGGCCACCCTCACCGGTGCCACCGTCATCGCCGAGGAGGTCGGCCTCAAGCTCGACCAGGCCGGTCTCGACGTGCTGGGCACCGCCCGCCGCGTGACCGTCACCAAGGACGACACGACGATCGTCGACGGCGGCGGCAAGTCCGACGACGTCGCGGGCCGCGTCAACCAGATCAAGGCCGAGATCGAGACCACGGACTCCGACTGGGACCGCGAGAAGCTCCAGGAGCGCCTCGCGAAGCTGGCCGGCGGCGTCTGCGTGATCCGTGTGGGCGCGGCCACCGAGGTCGAGCTCAAGGAGAAGAAGCACCGTCTGGAGGACGCCATCTCCGCGACCCGCGCCGCGGTCGAGGAGGGCATCGTCTCCGGTGGCGGCTCCGCGCTCGTCCACGCCGCGAAGGTCCTGGAGGGCAACCTCGGCAAGACCGGCGACGAGGCCACCGGTGTCGCCGTCGTCCGCAAGGCCGTCGTCGAGCCGCTGCGCTGGATCGCGGAGAACGCTGGCCTCGAGGGCTACGTGATCACCGCCAAGGTGGCCGATCTCGACAAGAACCAGGGCTTCAACGCCGCGACCGGCGACTACGGCGACCTGGTCAAGCAGGGCGTCATCGACCCGGTCAAGGTCACCCGCTCCGCCCTGGAGAACGCCGCCTCCATCGCCTCCCTGCTCCTGACGACCGAGACCCTGGTCGTCGAGAAGCCGGCCGAGGAGGAGCCGGAGGCCGGAGGCCACGGCCACGGTCACTCCCACTGAGCGACGGACAGTAGGGCGGTACGTCCCTGACGACGCCCGGCGAAAGGCCCGGTACCCCGAGTTCGGGGTACCGGGCCTTTCGCGCTGCCGACCTGGACGCCGACCTAAGCGGCCTTGGTGAAGTCTGGTGCGGTACCGCGCCCCGTAAGGGGCGCGGGGCTGTATCAATGTGCGGCTCCGCCGCGATGGGGGTCCCCCCGCTCGAGCGAAGCCGAGAGTGGGGGAGCGACCAGCCCCCACCGGCCCGCGCCCTCGGCGGAGCCGCACGTCGATACAGCATCACCGTTCTTCCAGCGGAGCGCTTAGGTTTCGAGCTGGTCGAGCACCCCGAGCTGGGCCATCAGCCCCAGCCGGTCGTACTGCCACCAGCCCTCGACGATCTTGCCGTCCTCCCGGCAGCGGAAGACGGTCGTCCCGGTCATGCCGACTGTCCTGCCGGTCGACGGAATCTCCAGGAAGTCACCCTTGTGGATGCCGTTCCAGGTCCAGCGCGTACAGACCCGGTCGCCCTGGGTGATCTGGTCCTCGACGGTGAACGTGAAGTCGAACGCTCCGCGCCACATCTCCATCTCACGCCGCGTCGCGTCGAGTCCGATGGTGTCCTGGTCGTTGGCGGGGTCGTGGTCGTGGTAGTTCTCCGCGATCAGGTCATTGAGCGGGGGCAGTTCACCCTTCGTGCCGACCACCTCGAAGAACCTGCGGATATTCGCCGCGTACAGCTGCTCGTCCCGTACGACGTCCAGGTCCGTGAACGTCGGCATCTCCTCGCAGAGCGCCACCAGCTCGCGGAAGATCTCGTCCGTCTCGGGCAGATTCGAGTTCCGCATCGCCTCCTCGTACGACGGGAACTCGACGATCTCGATGATGTGCGACGCGTCGGACCGGTCCTTGCCGATCAGACTGTGCGTCGCCGTCCGCTTCCCCTTGGTCCGCTCGACCCAGGTGTCCAGGAGCCGGTTCATCTCGTCGAGCCGACTCGTCTTGCAGTCGATGAGTTGCACAAAGGTCATGACGCCGCCTCCAGTCTCCCTGACTCCGGCTGAATACTCCATTTTAGTGAAAATCGCCCAGGGTGTTTTAGTTGAATTAGCGACTTGAAGGGGGGAGTTGAATTGAGGTGGCGGAATGCGGCGACCGGGCGCTACTGCGGCCCGTATTTCCGGCCCGTCCTCGAGCTGATCCCGCCGAGCAGTCCCCGCGGGGTCACCTTTACCACGCCCATGAGGGCCTTGTAGCGCGGGTCGGGGATGGACAGCGACTTGCCGCGGGCCAGGTCCGCGAGGGCCGTCGTGGCCAGTTTGTCGGCGTCGAGCCACATCCAGTTGGGGATGTTGTCCGTGCCCATCCCGGCCCGCTCATGGAACTCGGTGCGCACAAAACCGGGGCACAGCGCCATCAGCCGGACCCCGGACCCGGCCAGATCCCTCGCCGCACCTTGCGTGAACTGCACGACCCACGCCTTGGACGCCCCGTAGGTGCCGCGCGGCAGGAAGGCGGCCACCGACGCGACGTTGATGACACCCCCGCGACCCCGGTCCCGCATGGACTCCGTCGCCGCCGAGGTCAACCGGAGCACCGCCTCGCAGTGCACCTTGAGCATCTTCAGCTCGTCCGCCATCGGTACGTCCAGATAGCGGCCCTTGTTGCCGAAGCCGGCGTTGTTGATCAGCAGGTCGACCGAGTTCTTGCGGTCCGAGAGACGGCCGGCCACCGACTCGATGCCGTCGTCCGTCGCCAGGTCCGCCGCCAGCACCTCTGCCTCGATGCCGTGCCGGTCGTGCAACTCGGTCGCCTGCTCCCCGAGCCGCTTCTTGTCACGCGCCACCAGCACGAGGTTGTGGCCGTCGGAGGCCAGGTGCCGTGCGAAGGCAGCGCCGATGCCCGCGGTCGATCCCGTAATCAGAGCCGTTGTCATGGCCCAAGGTTATTGAGTGGTCGCCTACTTGAGAGCACCGGAGTCCCGGATTCCGCCCCGGCCGGAGTGACGCTCCGTCAACTCTGCCGCGCCATATAGGCCCGCGCCGTCTCGATCGCCTCCGGATGCAGAGCGTCGCCCGCCGCGAGCAGCCGCGGCAGCAGCTCCCGCTCGGTCGTGACCGCACGAAACTGGAAGGCGACGGTTACCTCGTGGTCCGGCCGGTGCACGATCTCGATCGGATCCCCGGCGCGTGTCTCCCCGGGCTCGATCACCCGCAGATACGCGCCGGGCGCCCCCTTCCGTGTGAACCGCCTGACCCAGCCCTTCTCCCCGAGATGTCCCTGGAAGGTGGTGCAGGGAATCCGCCCACAGGTGACCTCAAGGACGACCTCGGAACCGATCCGCCAGCGCTCCCCGATCTTCGCGCCGGACACATCGAGCCCCTCCGTGGTGAGGTTCTCCCCGAAGGAGCCGCTGGCCTGCGACGTTGGTCAACTCGCCTACGGTTGCGCCACGTTGCCGGTCCCACGCGGGAGTCCCCGAAGGCACAGATCCGGCATGCGCCGGTGGACCCGGTTTCGTACGGGACGGTCGACCGCGTAGGTGCGGGGCGCAGCCAATCGCTTCTGCCCTACTCTGTCGGCGCTGGACGCAAACGACGTGCCGCAGCCAGCGGCGCCCGTTGTGCAAGCTCGTTGCTTCGGCAACGCGCAGTTGGCAGACAGAAGCTTCACGGCGGCCGGTGCGGCCGTCCGGCCGCCATGCAAGCCGCTATGCAACATTCTCCGCGATCCCAAAGCTCCGCTTATGCTTGACGTGTGATCGAGGCCCGTCATCTCCGCGTCTTGCGCGCCGTGGCCGCCACCGGCTCCTTCTCGGCGGCAGGGCGCGAGCTGGGCTGCACCCAGCCCGCCGTCAGCCAGCAGATGAAGGCCCTCGAAGCCTCCGTCGGTACGCCGCTGCTGATCCGCACGGGCCGCGAAATGCGCCTGACGCAGGCCGGCGAGGCGCTCGTGCGCCATGCTGCGGGCATCATCGCCGGCCTCACCGCCGCCGAGGAGGAGGTCGCCGCGATCGCGGGCCTGCGCGCGGGCCGGGTCCGCCTGGTCTCGTTCCCCAGCGGCAGCTCCACGCTCGTACCGACCGCGCTCGCCGCCCTGCGTGCCGCACACCCCGGCACCCGGGTCTCCCTGGAGGAGGCCGAGCCGCCACACTCGGTCGAGATGCTCCGCGAGGGCGACTGCGATGTGGCGCTGGCCTTCCGATATGAGGAGCGGGGCGATGGGGGCGCCCCCGGACGGAGTCTGGGGGACTCTCGAAACAAGGGCGGTGGCGGGAGACGGGCGGGCGAAGGTGCGGCGGGCGCCGGGGAGTGGGACGACCTGGTGGTACGGCCCCTGCTCAGCGACCGGCTCGTGGGGCTCGTACCGGAGGGGCACCGGCTGGCCCGTGCGGAGTCGGTCGCCATCGGCGAACTCGCCGGGGACCCGTGGATCGCGGGCTGCCCCCGCTGTCGCGGTCAGCTCGTCGAGGTCTGCGAGAGCGCCGGCTTCACCCCTCGTATCGACTTCGCGACCGACGACTATCCGGCGGTGGTCGGCCTGGTCGGCGCGGGTCTCGGCGTCGCCGTCCTGCCGGAGCTCGCCATCGAGTCCGTACGCCCCAAGAGAGCCCGCACGGTGACGGTGGAACCAGCGCTCCGGCGGGAGATCGTCGCGCTTACGCTGCCCGACCTGGCCCAAGTGCCCGCGGTGGCGGCCACGCTGAACGAACTGGCCCGCGCCGCGGCGCGCTAAAAGCAGCGCATCCCAGCTACACAGCACTCTCTCGAAAAAACGTTTCTTCAGTTGTTCGGCGAGCTGCCCCCACTCGGTGCCGAGGCCGAGACCAGCCGGTTGCGGGCCCGCCCCATGAGCTCTTCGCGTTCGTCCTCGGTCAGTCCGCCCCACACTCCGTACGGCTCGCGCACCGCCAGCGCGTGCGCCGCGCACTGCGCGCGTACCGGGCACCTCATGCAGACCTCTTTGGCCGAGTTCTCGCGAGCGCTCCGGGCCGCCCCGCGCTCGCCCTCCGGGTGGAAGAACAGGGAACTGTCGACTCCGCGGCAGGCCGCGAGGAGCTGCCAGTCCCACAGATCCGCGTTGGGTCCGGGAAGGCGGGAGAAATCTGCCATTGCGTTGTCCCCTTGTGGCCGTTCAGGCGGATACATGCCCATGATCGCTTGTAGACGATCTAAGGAGATGAAAATATGACTCATTGCGAATCTAGCTACAGACACCAGTGAATGGGAAGAAAAACGTCTGAATGGGGCACGCCTTGTGATGAAACCTTGTGGGTCCTTTGCGGGTGTCTGCACCGTGTCCGCATCCTCACGTAGAGTGCCGAAGGTGGCTCACCGCCCCGTAACTCTTTCGAGTGACCGTCGTTGAGTGTGCTGAGGCGGTTGAAGGAACAAACGCTCGGTCGGACGGCAGAATCCGTCGGCGAGTGTCGACCGCACAGGTGACGATTCGTACCAGCCTGGAGGCTCAAGGTGACGCGCAGCAGCTGTGAGAGCCGCGGAGGACAGCCATGACATCGGTCCTCGTCTGCGACGACTCCCCGCTTGCCCGAGAGGCGCTTCGCCGCGCGGTCGCGACCGTGCCCGGCGTCGAGCGTGTGACGACGGCGGCCAACGGCGAGGAAGTCCTCCGCCGCTGGGGTGCCGACCGTTCGGACCTGATTCTGATGGACGTACGCATGCCCGGTCTGGGCGGTGTGGAGACGGTCCGGCGGCTACTGTCCGCCGATCCCGGTGCGCGCATCATCATGCTCACCGTCGCCGAGGACCTGGACGGTGTGGCGCTCGCCGTGGCCGCCGGTGCCCGTGGCTATCTGCACAAGGACGCCTCGCGCGCGGAGCTGCGGGCGACCGTGACCCAGGCGCTCGCCGACCCGACCTGGCGGCTCGCCCCGCGCAGGCTGCGCTCCGCCGAGATGGGCGCCGCGCCGACGCTCACCGCGCGTGAGATCCAGGTGCTCGAGGGCATGAGTCACGGCCGGTCGAACGCGGAGATCGGCCGTGAGTTGTTTCTCTCGGAGGACACCGTCAAGACCCACGCCCGGCGCCTGTTCAAGAAGCTCGGCGCCTCGGACCGCGCCCATGCGGTGGCGCTCGGATTCCGGTGGGGCCTGGTCCGTTAGGTGAAGTGCAGCGGGGGTAGGAAAATCCCCGCCTGCCGCGTGGTGGGCGGGGGTGACGAGAGGGCCCGACAGGTGCCCGCTGCTCGTTTCGGCGCGGATGCCGCATCCTTGAGGTGTGGAGTTCCTCGGGGACGAGTCGATCGAGCGGGAGGGGAGGGCGCAGGAGATGAGTTCCGGCGCACCTGCTCATAACGCTTCGGTGCACAACAACGGACGCGGTGCCACGGATCGGACGACGCCAAGGCACCATGGACCGATGCGCGACGACGAGGCGGCCACTGCCCAAGGGGCGATCGGTTCGCTCGTCCATCGTGCTGTCGACGGCGACGAGCAGGCCACGCACGATCTGCTCGCCCATGTCCATCCCCTCGCGCTGCGCTACTGCCGCACCCGGCTGTCCCGACTTCCGGGTGACGCACGGCACTTCGTCGAGGACCTGGCGCAGGAGGTCTGCGTGGCGGTGCTGCTCGCACTGCCGCGCTACAAGGACACGGGGCGCCCTTTCGAGGCCTTCGTCTTCGCCATCGCCGCGCACAAGGTCGCCGATCTGCAGCGTGCCGCGATGCGCCATCCCGGCTCGACGGCCGTGCCCTCGGACGAGATGCCCGAGCGGCCCGACGACTCCCTGGGCCCCGAGGAGCGCGCCCTCCTCAGCAGCGACGCCGAGTGGGCCAAGAAGCTCCTGGCGAACCTTCCGGAGAACCAGCGCGAGCTGCTGCTCCTGAGGATCGCGGTGGGCCTCACGGCGGAGGAGACGGGGCAGATGCTGGGGATGTCTCCGGGGGCGGTCCGGGTCGCCCAGCACAGGGCGCTGAGCCGCTTGAGGGCGCTGGCCGAGCAGTAGGACCGGCTTCCGGGATCCCTGGATTCGCGGGAGTCGGCGCAGGTGGTGAACGAGGAAGCCACCAGGCCCGTACGAACCGACGAAGCAGCGGAGCATCCCATGGTGTGGAATCAGAGCCCCCAGTTCGCCGTTAGCATGGACATCCGCACCGATCAAGGCCATTTGGGGAAGGTGTCATGACTGCCAACGTCGACGGAGTGCCCGAGAAATTCGCGACACTCGGGCTGACCTACGACGACGTGCTGCTGCTGCCGGGCGCGTCGGAAGTGCTTCCGAACGCGGTCGACACCTCGTCCCGCATCTCTCGCAACGTGCGCGTGAACATCCCGCTGCTCTCGGCGGCGATGGACAAGGTGACCGAGTCCCGCATGGCGATCGCCATGGCGCGACAGGGCGGCGTCGGCGTACTCCACCGCAATCTGTCCATCGAGGACCAGGTCAACCAGGTCGACCTGGTGAAGCGCTCCGAATCCGGGATGGTCACCGACCCGATCACGGTGCACCCGGACGCGACGCTCGCCGAGGCGGACGCGCTGTGCGGCAAGTTCCGTATCAGCGGTGTCCCGGTGACCGACGGCGGCGGCAAGCTGCTGGGCATCGTCACCAACCGCGACATGGCCTTCGAGACCGACCGCTCCCGTCAGGTGCGCGAGGTCATGACCCCGATGCCGCTGGTCACCGGCAAGGTCGGCATCTCCGGCCCGGACGCCATGCAGCTGCTGCGCCGCCACAAGATCGAGAAGCTTCCCCTGGTCGACGACGCGGGCGTCCTCAAGGGCCTCATCACGGTGAAGGACTTCGTCAAGGCCGAGCAGTACCCCAACGCCGCGAAGGACGCCGAGGGACGCCTGATCGTCGGTGCCGCCGTGGGCGCCAGCCCCGAAGCGCTCGAGCGGGCTCAGGCGCTGGCCGAGGCCGGGGTGGACTTCCTGGTCGTCGACACCTCGCACGGCCACAACAGCAACGCCCTGAGCTGGATGTCGAAGATCAAGTCGAGCGTCCGCGTCGACGTGATCGGCGGCAACGTCGCCACACGTGACGGCGCCCAGGCGCTGATCGACGCCGGCGTCGACGGCATCAAAGTGGGCGTGGGCCCTGGCTCGATCTGCACCACCCGGGTGGTTGCCGGCATCGGCGTCCCCCAGGTCACCGCGATCTACGAGGCGTCCCTCGCGGCCCGCCAGGCGGGCGTCCCGCTGATCGGCGACGGCGGCCTGCAGTACTCCGGCGACATCGGCAAGGCGCTCGCCGCCGGCGCCGACACGGTGATGCTGGGCAGCCTCCTCGCCGGCTGTGAGGAGTCGCCCGGCGAGCTGCAGTTCATCAACGGCAAGCAGTTCAAGTCCTACCGCGGGATGGGCTCGCTCGGTGCGATGCAGTCCCGGGGCCAGGGCCGGTCGTACTCGAAGGACCGCTATTTCCAGGCCGAGGTGGCCTCCGACGACAAGCTCGTGCCCGAGGGCATCGAGGGCCAGGTGCCCTACCGCGGCCCGCTGGCCAACGTGCTGCACCAGCTCGTCGGCGGTCTGCGCCAGACGATGGGCTACGTGGGCGCGGCCTCCATCGACGAGATGGAGACCAAGGGCCGCTTCGTACGGATCACCTCCGCGGGCCTCAAGGAGAGCCACCCGCACGACATCCAGATGACGGTCGAGGCGCCGAACTACAGCCGCAACAAGTAGTCGTACGACGCCGTAATCGGCATCCACGCGCGCGTGCAGCACGGCCAAGGGCGGTCCCGGGAGCTTCGGGGCCGCCCTTGTCATAGGCGTCGGGGATACTGGAAGACGCTGAAACGAAGAGGGAAAGGCCACAGAACGTGACTGAGATCGAGATCGGGCGCGGCAAGCGCGGCCGCCGGGCGTACGCCTTCGACGACATCGCCGTCGTCCCCAGCCGCCGTACGCGAGACCCGAAGGAGGTCTCGATCGCCTGGCAGATCGACGCCTACCGCTTCGAGCTGCCCTTCCTGGCCGCCCCCATGGATTCGGTCGTCTCTCCGGCCACGGCCATCCGTATCGGCGAGCTGGGCGGCCTGGGCGTACTGAACCTCGAAGGCCTGTGGACGCGGTACGAGGACCCGCAGCCGCTCCTCGACGAGATCGTCGAGCTGGACGCCGAGACCGCGACCCGCCGCCTCCAGGAGATCTACACGGCTCCCATCCAGGAGGAGCTGATCGGTCAGCGCATCAAGGAGGTGCGCGACTCGGGCGTGGTCACCGCCGCCGCGCTCTCGCCGCAGCGCACGGCCCAGTTCTCCAAGGCCGTCGTGGACGCGGGCGTCGACATCTTCGTGATCCGCGGTACGACGGTGTCGGCCGAGCATGTGTCGGGCGCCTCCGAGCCGCTGAACCTGAAGCAGTTCATCTACGAGCTCGACGTCCCCGTCATCGTCGGCGGCTGTGCCACATACACGGCGGCGCTGCACCTGATGCGTACGGGCGCGGCCGGTGTCCTGGTCGGCTTCGGCGGCGGCGCCGCGCACACCACGCGCAACGTCCTGGGCATCCAGGTGCCCATGGCGACAGCGGTCGCGGATGTGGCGGCGGCCCGCCGGGACTACATGGACGAGTCCGGTGGCCGGTACGTACACGTCATCGCCGACGGCGGTGTCGGCTGGTCCGGCGACCTCCCGAAGGCCATCGCCTGCGGCGCCGACGCGGTCATGATGGGCTCCCCACTGGCCCGTGCCACTGACGGACCCGGCAAGGGCCACCACTGGGGCATGGAGGCCGTCAACGAAGAGCTGCCGCGCGGCAAGAAGGTCGACCTCGGCACGGTCGGCACGATCGAGGAGATCCTCGCGGGTCCCTCGCACACCCCCGACGGTTCCATGAACTTCTTCGGGGCGCTGCGGCGGGCGATGGCGACCACCGGGTACAGCGAGCTGAAGGAGTTCCAGCGGGTTGAGGTCACGGTGGCGGACTCGCAGCACAAGAGGTGACGTGACGCTGCGCTCGGCTTGAGCGGAGGGAGGGGCTCGGTTGCCCGTGGGGTGACCGGGTCCCTTTTCTGTGCCCAAGTGGGCTGGTGGGGGCGCGGTTGTGGAAGGAGGGCGTGTGGTTGCGTTTGGGGCGAATGTGGGCTGAATGGGCGTAGTGAGGCGATAGTGTCCGTGTTCGGCGACCCGGTTCTCTGGGGCGCCCCCTTCCAAGGAGAACGTTTCCGGACCCCGGCCCTCGGGGCCCGGCCCGAGCTCCAATGGACCGTCCACCGGGCTACTGGGCGGCGTCATGGAAGGGGGCGCACCCATGGGTCGTCACCGCAAGCCCACCCGCTGGGACCGTATCCGTCTGCGGATGGTGAAGTGCCGGAGGAGGTGGATCTTGCGAATTTACGGAAAGTGAGCGGCCACCCCCACGAGACCTAGGGGTGGACACTCCGTTCACTTTTCAGGAGCCTGCCGCAGTAGCCGCTGCGGTGGGCTCCACCTTTTTGTACGGTACCGGATCCGCCGTTGGGCGGCGTGGCACCGGAGGAGGTGGATCTTCGGTTGATGAGCGGCCGCCCCTACAGAACCTAGGAGCGGACACTCCGTTCACCAACCAGGAGCCGCCGCAGTACTACTCTGCCCGCTGCGGTGGGCTCCACCTGCCTCCACGCTAGCGGCGTCCCTGCCCCGCACGCCACCAGCCCCAGACGCACAACCCCTCCGCACGCGCCCCCTTCACAACCTGTGCGCCGCCCCCGCAGGCGTAGCCCCCCCCCGCGTGTCCAGCAGCAACTGCGCCTTCACCGACAGTCCCTGGAGGTCGTACGTGCGGTGGTGCTGGAGCAGGATCGTCAGGTCGGCGTCGGCGGTGGCCTCGTAGAGGGAGTCCGCGCGTGGGACCGGGTGGTCCAGAACGCTCCAGGACGGGACGTACGGGTCGTCGTAGCTGATGGCGGCGCCCAGTTCCATCAGCCGGAGTGCGATCTCCCGGGCGGGGAGCCCTGTTGGTCGGCGTGGTCGGGCTTGTACGTCACGCTGAGGAGCAGTACGCGTGCGCCGCGGGCCGACTTGCCGTGTTCGTTGAGGAGTGTGGTGGCGCGCTGGATGACGTACTGGGGCATGTGGTCGTTGACCTGCTGGGCCAGTTCGACCATGCGCAGGGCGCGGGTCCTGGGGCCCGCGAGGTCCCGGGGGCGGCGTGACCGCCCACTCCGGGGCCGGCGCGGAAGGCCTGGAAGCCGAACGGCTTGGTCTCGGCGCAGCGGATGACGTCCCACAGGTCGACGCCCAACTCGTGGCAGAGGGCGGCCATTTCGTTGACCAGGGCGATGTTGACGTGCCGGTAGTTGGTCTCCAGGAGCTGCACGGTTTCCGCTTCGCGTGGTCCACGCGCGCGTACCACCTTGTCGGTGAGCCGGCCGTAGAAGGCGGCGGCCGACTCGGTGCAGGGGGGTGAGGCCGCCGATGACCTTCGGGGTGTTGGCGGGGGTGTGGTCGCGGTTGCCCGGGTCGACACGGCTGGGCGAGTACGCGAGGTGGAAGTCGCGGCCCGCGCGCAGCCCGGAACCCTCTTCCAGAAGAGGCCGCAGAAATTCCTCCGTGTCCCCGGGGACACGGGTGATTCCAGGATCACCGTGGTGTGCGGACGCAGTCATGTGGCCAGGGTGTGTGCGGCGGCGGACACCTGAGCCAGGTCGAGCCCGCCGTCCGCGTCGCGCGGGGTCGGTGCGCAGATGATGGCGGTGCGTACGCGGCCGAGTTCGGCGGGGTTGATGGCCGGCCGGAAGCCCCCGAGAGCATCCGGCGCAGGTCGGTGGCGGGTAGCGGCGCGGGGTCGCCGCTCTGGTAGCCGAGCGTGGAGATGCCGGCGGTGGCGGCGGCCCGGGCCAGGGGCAGTCCGAGCTGGCCGAGGCCGATGACGGCGAGATCTGCGGGCGTGGCGGTGGACCGTCCTTCCCAGTAACCGAAGCGGGACAACGGCGCAAGCCCTGTGGACAGAACGGGCGAGCGCAATGTCAGACTAGGAATAAATATGACCGATTTGCTGTATTGCCAGGCTGTGATTCCTTGGGAGTCGCCGAGAGCTGTCCACAGGCTGGCGGTGGGTGGTGGCCGAAGTCGGGCAACGCCGTCAGACTTTGGGCATGGGGGATGTGGACCGAGCCTCGCCGAACAGCTGAGGCCAGCGCGACGAACAGCGGGAGGCAGCGGTGAGGACAGCGAAACTGGGGCCGGCGGAGCGCGCCGAGTCACTCGCATCAATGGCCGAGGGCGAGCTGGATCTGCTGGTCGTGGGCGGTGGCGTGGTCGGCGCGGGCACCGCGCTGGACGCCGTGACCCGTGGACTGTCCACCGGTCTGGTCGAGGCGCGTGACTGGGCGTCGGGCACGTCGAGCCGGTCGAGCAAGCTGATCCACGGCGGCCTGCGCTATCTGGAGATGCTCGACTTCGCGCTCGTACGGGAGGCGCTGAAAGAGCGCGGACTGCTGCTGGAGCGGCTGGCGCCGCACCTCGTCAAGCCCGTGCCGTTCCTCTATCCACTGCAGAACAAGGGCTGGGAGCGGTTGTACGCCGGATCGGGCGTCGCGCTCTACGACGGCATGTCGATGGCGCGTGGCCATGGGCGCGGGCTGCCGGTACATCGTCACCTTTCGCGCCGTAACGCTCTGCGGGTGGCGCCCTGCCTGAAGAAGGACGCGCTGGTCGGGGCATTGCAGTACTACGACGCGCAGATGGACGACGCCCGCTATGTGGCGACCCTGGTGCGCACGGCGGCGGCGTACGGCGCGAAGGTCGCCAACCGCGCGCGGGTGACCGGCTTCCTGCGCGAGGGCGAACGGGTTGTCGGTGCCAAGGTGCAGGATGTGGAAGCGGGCGGGGAGTACGAGATCCGCGCCAAGCAGGTCGTCAACGCCACGGGGGTGTGGACGGACGACACGCAGGCGCTGGTGGGGGAGAGGGGGCAGTTCCACGTACGGGCGTCCAAGGGCATCCACCTGGTCGTGCCGAAGGACCGGATCCACTCTACGACGGGGCTGATCCTGCGGACCGAGAAGTCCGTGCTGTTCGTGATCCCGTGGGGGCGCCACTGGATCGTGGGCACGACGGACACCGGCTGGGACCTGGACAAGGCGCATCCCGCGGCGTCCAGCGCGGACATCGACTATCTCCTGGAGCACGTCAACTCGGTGCTGGCGGTGCCGCTTTCACGTGACGACGTGCAAGGGGTGTATGCAGGGCTGCGGCCGCTGCTGGCCGGGGAGTCGGACGCCACCAGCAAGCTGTCGCGCGAGCACACCGTGGCGCATCCGGTGCCGGGGCTCGTGGTCGTGGCGGGCGGCAAGTACACGACGTACCGCGTGATGGCCAAGGACGCCGTGGACGAGGCGGTGCACGGCCTCGACCAGCGCGTCGCCGACTGCGTCACCGAGGACATCCCGCTCATCGGCGCCGAGGGGTACCGGGCGCTGTGGAACGCGCGGGCGCGCATAGCCGCGCGAACCGGGCTCCACGTGGTGCGCGTGGAGCACCTGTTGAACCGGTACGGGGTGCTCGCCGAGGAGGTCCTCGACCTCATCGCCGCGGACACCTCGCTGGGCGAGCCGTTGCCTGCGGCTGAGGACTATCTGCGCGCCGAGATCGTGTACGCCGCCTCGCACGAGGGGGCGCGGCACCTGGACGACGTACTGACTCGGCGTACGCGCATATCGATAGAGACGTTCGACCGCGGGACGCGCAGCGCGCTGGAGGCCGCGGAGCTGATGGCGCCGGTGCTCGGCTGGGACAAGGACCAGATCGAGCGTGAGGTGCAGCACTACGAGAAGCGGGTGGAGGCCGAGCGGGAGTCGCAGCGGCAGCCGGACGACCTGACGGCCGACGCCGCACGGCTGGGGGCGCCGGACATCGTGCCGCTGTAGCGCGGCGCCCTCGCCGGGGTTGGGGGTGGTGCATTCCGTTTGTGGGCACCCTGGGCGCTGACTGGTCGTCGGGTGAGGGACAATGGAGGCTCTGTCGGGGCGGGTTGCATGAGGGGACGCATGTCGGAGCCGGAGCGGGACGGGGCATCCCGTCAGGACAAGAGTGAACGTCTCCTCGCCGGTCGGTACCGGCTGGGAGAAGTCCTCGGCCGCGGCGGCATGGGCACCGTGTGGCGGGCCAAGGACGAGACGCTGGGCCGGACGGTCGCCGTCAAGGAGCTGCGGTTCCCGTCGAGCATCGACGAGGACGAGAAGCGGCGGCTGATCACGCGCACCCTGCGTGAGGCCAAGGCGATCGCGCGGATCCGGAACAACGGCGCGGTGACGGTCTTCGACGTGGTCGACGAGGACAACCGGCCGTGGATCGTGATGGAGCTCATCGAGGGCAAGTCGCTCGCCGAGGCGATCCGTGAGGACGGGCTGCTCACCCCCAAGCGCGCTGCGGAAGTCGGTCTCGCCGTCCTCGACGTACTGCGTGCCGCGCACCGCGAGGGCATCCTGCACCGGGACGTGAAACCGTCGAACGTGCTCATCTCCGAGGACGGCCGGGTCGTGCTCACCGACTTCGGTATCGCGCAGGTCGAGGGCGACCCGTCCATCACCTCGACCGGCATGCTCGTCGGCGCGCCCTCCTATATCTCGCCCGAGCGGGCGCGCGGCCACAAGCCGGGGCCCGCGGCCGACCTCTGGTCGCTCGGCGGCTTGCTGTACGCCTCGGTGGAGGGTGTGCCGCCGTACGACAAGGGGTCCGCCATCGCGACGCTCACCGCGGTGATGACGGAGCCGCTCGAACAGCCGAAGAATGCGGGGCCGTTGGAGAAGGTCATCTTCGGGCTGCTGGTGAAGGACCCCGAGCAGCGGCTCGACGAGGCGGGTGCGCGGGCGATGCTCACCGAGGTGATCCACGCGCCCGAGCCCGAGGAGACCGAGCCGGAGCCGATGGAGGCGACGAAGGTCGTGCCGTTGCCGGACGTGCCGGAGGCCCCCTCGAAGAAGGGGACTTCGGGCGGTGGGGCCGTCGGCGGTTCCGGGAGCAGGACGAGCAAGGCGAGCAAGAAGGGTGAGGAGGCGGCCGAGCGGCTGCTCGGGGCGTTTCGTTCCGTACGGAAGAGTGCTGCTGCTTCGGCGGGGGCGGCCTCGGCGGCGGTGGCCGGGGTGCGCGGGAAGTCCGACGGTTCCACCACCGACTCCGAAGGTTCCACGGACTCCAAGGGCTCTACTGAGTCCGCGGGCGCCACCGACTCTGCGGGCTCCGCCGAGTCCGCCAGCTCCGCCAACGCGGCCGACTCCGAGGTTTCCTCCGGGGAGGGCGCCGCACCCTCGAGCGAGAAGACGCCCGCCGGAGCGAAGGTCGAGGAGAAGACCGAGCGGCAGGCCGAGGAGAAGGCAGAAGCACCCGCGGAGGACCGTGACAAAGCCGCCGTCGGGCTGAGTTCCGGCGGAGCGAACTCCCCTGCGGCGAGCGGGACTTCGGGGGCCGGTGGCGGGACGCCGCCGCCCACCACCCCCAGGGCGCCGCTCAGCGATGTGGTGTCGCGACGGACGATGGTGATCGTCGCGGTGGCCGTGGCGCTCGCCGTACTCGGCACGATTCTCGCGGTCGTGCTGGACGGCGATGACGATGCCGGGGCCCAGGGCAACAGCAGCGGAGGCAACACGTCCGCCTCCAGCGGGGCGAACGCCGGGAGCGGCACCAAGCAGGACGAGAACAGCGGTACGGACAAGGACGGCAGCGAAAAGCCGGAGTCCGCTGCCGGAGCCACCGGAGGCCCGACCACGGGAAGCACGCCGAGTCCGAGCCCGAGCACTTCGGGTGGGGCGAACGAAGGCGGCGGGGATTCGAAGGACATCGCCGCGTCGACGTACAAGGGAAGCCAGGGGTACTCGATCGGGCTGCCGAAGGGGTGGAAGTACCAGTCCACGGGCGCGAGCGGGGACAGGTTCGCCGGTCCCGACGGGCAGGAGCTGCTGGTCGCCTGGACGTCCACGCCCAAGGACGACCCCGTGGCGGACTGGAAGAACCAAGAAGACTTCATGAAGCGGTCGCAGTACCAGCGGATCCGCATAGAGAAGGTGGGCTACCGCGGCTGGAACGCGGCCGACTGGGAGTTCACGTACACGGAGGGCGGGACCAAGTACCGCTCCATCGACCGCGGGTTCGTCGTCAACGGCCAGCTCGGTCACGCGCTGATGTACACCGCGAAGGACTCGGCGTGGGGCAGCGATCTTCGCAGGGACACCTGGCAGACACTCACGCGGACGTTCGAACCGAAGTCCTGAGGGATACAAGAGGGATACGGGAGTCTTGAGATCTCGCATCCCCTCACTGCGGGTTGCCTCCGGCACGTATCGTGAGTGGTTGCGGACCGTACGCAGCCGGATATGAGGCCACAACGGGACGTGTGACGAACGGATTTGACCGACCAGGCGGCCGGGGGAGGCATCGTGGACGACTATGCGGGACGGGTACTCGCCGACCGCTACCGCCTGCCGCTGCCGCCTTCGGACGAGTACGAACTCGCCGAGAGCCGGGCCTTCGACACCTACAGCGGGCAGGAAGTGCTGGTCAGGCAGGTGCCGTTGCCCGAGGTCGTCGAGGCGGAGGTGATCGACGCCGACGGTCTGCCCGATGGGTTCGTGGCGCGGGACGGCGGGGTGCGGCGGTCGGCCGCGCGGCCCACGCGGCGGCCCACCGAGCCCGCCGTGCGCCGGGCGATCGAGGCCGCGCAGGCGGCGGCGCAGATACCCGACCATCCCCGGCTCGACCAGGTCTTCGACGTGTTCGCCGAGGGCGGGTCGCTGTGGATAGTGAGCGAGTTGGTGCCCGCCCGGCCGCTGGCGGCCCTGCTCGCGGAGCGCCCGCTGAGTCCGTACCGGGCCGCCGAGGTCGCCGCCGATGTGCTGACCGCGTTGCGGGTGCTGCATGCGCACGGCTGGGTCCACCGGAACATCACCGTGCGTACGGTGCTGGTCTGCGACGACGGCCGGGTGATGCTCACGGGGCTCGCGGCCGGGGCGGCCGAGGAGGCGCTGTGCGGGTACGACCCGGTGCCGGTTGCGGAGGGTGACGGAGGCGAGGGCCCTGAGGGGGCCGATTCCGGTTCCGCTTCCGGAACGGCCGCCGGCCCGGCCGGTTCGCCGGGCCCGTACGGTCAGCCCGGTGGCCCCGGTCACTACAGCTCGCCCCCTGTGCCCAGTACGCGTGCCCCCGGTGACGACCGGTCCGCCGTAGAGGCGGCGCCCGGCGGCAATGGAGCCGCGGCGCCCATGGCGCAGCCGCCGGTCGCGGGGCGGCGGGAGTTGGAGCCGAGCAACGACGTGCGGGCGGCCCGGGCCGGAGCCATCGCGGCCTATCGCGCCGGTGCGCGGGCCGCGGCGCGTGTGCACGAGGAGCAGCGGGACGGACGGCACGGACAGAACACAGCGTTGCCCGCCCCGCGGCCCCGCCCCGCCGAGAGTGACGCCGAGGCCGGGCAGACCTCCGCGTACGGCACGGAGCACACTCCGCCGCCCGGCCAGATCGCCGACCCGTACGGAGTGGGCCGGTCGAACCCCTGGCACGGCGCCGTACCCCGCGCCGGCGCCCCCGCGCTCCCGGGCAACGCGAACGGAGCCGGAACGGGCATACCGGGCAACAGAATGAGCACATCGGGCACCGGAACCGACGTACCGGGAAACGGAGCCGCCCCCGAGGCAAGCGGCGTACCCACCCAGTCCCCCGACCACCGCACCGGCCCCCATCAGCCCACCTCCGCTCCACCCACCCGCTGGACCCACCTCGTCCCCGAGCGCACGCCCCACCGAGGTCCCACCACCGCCCTCGCCGCCGAGCGCGCCCGCCAGGCCCGCATGGCGGTCGTGGGACCGGTCACCGAGCGGTGGGCGCCCGAACAGGCCGGGCCGGTGCACGAGAACTGGCAGCTGGCGGCGCCGATCGGGCCCGCGACCGACCTGTGGGCGCTGGGGGCGCTGCTCTTCCGGGCCGTGCAGGGGCATGCGCCGTATCCGGAGGAGAACACCGCCGAGCTCGTGCAGCTGGTGTGTGCGGAGCCGCCCGCGTTCGCGGAGGAGTGCGGGCCGCTGAGGCCGGTCGTGGAGTCGCTGCTGCGTCAGGACCCCACGGAGCGGCTGGACTTCGAGGAGCTGCGCGGCTGGCTGCGTTCGCTCGTACGGTCGGCGCCCGAGCCGGAGGCGGGGACGCATATCGTGGCGGCGCCGCCGGTGGATGCCAGGCGCCTGCCCGTCGTACGCCGCCGGGGCGAGCTCGTCCGCAAGCGCCGCGCCGGCTTGCCCGACCGGCATGGCCGTCACAAGCGGCAGGAGAAGGCGCCGAAACCCCGCCGTCTCGGCCGCACCCTGCTGTTGCTGATACTGCTGGCGCTGGCCGCGGCCGTGGCGTACGCCATGGTCTTCATGCCCAAGGCCGGGCCGGATGCGAGCAGCGGTGCGCAGACCGGCGCCGCCGGAGACGCCGCGCCCGCCCCCGAGCACTCGTCCGACACCGACCCGAACCCCGGCACGGACGGGAACGCGGGCACGGATCCGCAGCCCGACAACACGCCGAGCGGGACGCCCAGCAGGGAGAACAGCCCCAGCCAGTCGTCCAGTTCCGGCACGCAGACCACCGGCCCCGACCTCCCGCAGGGCTTCACCCTGCGTAAGGACTCCGAGGGCTTCAGCGTCGCGGTCGCCAACGGCTGGGACCGCACGCCCAAGAACGGCAGCGGTCAAGTCATCTACTCCCAGGGCAACTTCGAGCTGCTCATCGTGCCCGGGCGCGACACCACCAGCGAATACGGCGACGATCCGATGACGTACCAGCGGGAGGAGGAGCGGGAATTGCAGCCGTTCCGCGACTCGACCTGGGCCACGTCCAGCGGGATGCGGCGGATCGACGTGGGCGGACGGACCATGGCCGAGGGCCAGTTCACCTGGCAGGACGCCGAGGGACGCGAGATATACGTACGCAATCTGGCGATCCTCGTCGACGGCCGTTACCACGTGGTGCAGTTGCGCGGTCCGGAGGCCGAGCGGGACGAGGTGTCACGGCTGTACGAGCAGGCGTCGGCCACCTATCAGATCACCGGTTGACGCACCTACCAGGTCACCGATCGACGGCCGGATCGCCCCACCGACTGCTTCACCGATCGACCCCGCCGGACCCGCTGTTCCCGCAGCTCCCGTAGTCCCTTGCTCACCCACAGGGCACGATCGTCACAGTGCGGTACCGAGTGCCCCCGCCGGTTCCCCTGTTCGATGACCGGTCCCTAATCTGAACCTGTCAAGGACTATGCGGGGAAACGTGAATCAGATGCAGGGCCTGCTCCTCTCGAACCGCTACCGGCTCGTCGACTCCATCGGGAGCGGCGGAATGGGCCGAGTGTGGCGCGCGCATGACGAGGTGTTGCACCGTGCCGTCGCGATCAAGGAGCTGACGGCCGCGCTGTACGTGTCCGAGAGCGATCAGGCCGTACTGCTCGCCCGTACCCGGGCCGAGGCGCGCGCTGCCGCGCGGATCAACCACTCGGCCGTCGTCACCGTGCATGACGTGCTGGAGCACGACGGCCGGCCGTGGATCGTGATGGAGCTGGTCGAGGGCCACTCGCTCGCCGACGCGGTCAAGGATTCGGGGCGCGTCGAGCCCCGGGAGGCGGCACGGATCGGGCTGTGGGTGCTGCGTGCGCTGCGGGCCGCGCACTCGGCCGGCGTACTGCATCGCGACATCAAGCCCGGCAACGTACTCCTCTCCCGGGACGGCCGTGTCCTGCTCACCGACTTCGGGATCGCACAGGTCGAGGGAGACACGACGATCACGCGGACCGGCGAGGTCGTCGGCTCGGTCGACTACATGGCGCCTGAGCGCATACGCGGTCACGACCCGGGCGCCGCCTCCGACCTGTGGGCGCTCGGCGCCACGCTCTACACGGCGGTCGAGGGGAGATCCCCGTTCCGGCGGACCACACCGCTGACCACCATGCAGGCGGTGGTCGACGAGGAGCCGGGTGAGCCGGAGCACGCGGGCCCGCTCGCGCCCGTGATCACGGCGCTGCTGCGGAAGGATCCGGCCGAACGGCCCGATGTGGCTCAGGCCGAGCAGATGCTCGCCGAGGCCGCGGAGGGGCGCAGGCCGAGCGCGGCCGAAGCCTATGTGCCGACGGAGCACATGTCGAACACCCCAACAATCAGTGGCACTTACGGCACCCATGGCCAGCCGGCGCCCGATCCGGCCGCCGCCACCTTGAATCACCCGACGAATCACCCGCAGAATCCCCCGACGTCCGGACCGGCGGCCGGCGCGCGAGGGCGCCGGCGTGGCCGCACCCTCGCCCTCGTCGTGGTCCTTGCCGCGGTCATCGGCGCCGGAGCCGCGGTGGTGCTGCAGCAGTTCGGCACGGGCAGCTCGGGCAACCCCGCCTCTGCACCGTCGGGTCCGCTGATCGGTACCAGTGCCGGCCCCAGCCCCAGTGCCACGCCGAGCGACGGGGGCGATCAGAGGGCGGTTCCCGCCGGTTGGGAGCGGCACGACGACCCGGTGGGCTTCAGTATCTCCCTGCCCAAGGGGTGGAAGCGGTCCGTCTCCATCGACCAGGACGGCCTCCGGCAGGTCGACTTCTCGCCCGACAACGGCAAGCACCTCGTGCGGGTCGCCGTCGACACGGCGCCGGACTTCCGCACCTCGTACGAGCACATGACCGACCTGGACGAGCGGGTCTCAAAGCGGCTGCGGTTTCAGGGCTACCAGCGGCTGACCCTCAAGGAGGAGGTCTTCCGCGACGAGCCGGGCGTCCGCTGGGAGTACATGTGGAACGCGCTGGCCAAGGACCCGCCGCACTACTTCCCTGGGCCCTACCGAGCGATCGACGTCGGGTACATGAACGACGGCATCGAGTACGCCATCTACGCGTCCTCGCCGGCCGACAACTGGGACACCACCAGAAAGCAGTTCGACTGGATCCTGCGGAGCTTCCAGGAGGGTTGATCCGAGTGGATCCGAGTGGAACGTATCGGCCCATGCGGACATCGCATGGGCCGATACGTCAACGATTCGAGGTTCCCCGAGCGCTTTCCGTCATCCTTCACGCACCGAGGAAGTTCCCGCTTTCCGCGAGGACTCAGGCCCAGGCCGTGCACGAACGGACTATCGTGTTCCCTTCCCTGACCGCCACCTGCACGCCGATGGAGTCGAGATCATCGCCGGAGGGCCGTGCGTAGGTGGTGAAGTTGGTGGTCGATCCGCTTCCGTCGCGTTCGGTGCGCCAGGGCCAATCCGTTACCCATCCGGTGGCGTGGTCTATGGATCTGAATCGAATGCCCACATGGTGACCATCGGCTTTGGTGTCCTTGACCCAACCGCTGATGTCCACATAGTTGGCTGACCAGTTGGTGAACGTGGCGCTCCCCGAAGCACCGGTCACCGAGCACGCGGCTCCGCCACTCGCCGCGCTGGCATTGGTCACTGTGGTCGTGGCGAATATCGCCACCGCCGCGATGCCCGTGACTGAAAGTCGCTTCAATGTGTTTCCCATAAGGGAACAATAAGGCTTCCGTGATCCACGTGGCAGCATGATTCCGGCCACCCGTTTTGCCCTGAACAGCGCGTATTCCCTGGCTATTTGCCGTGCTTTGTGCTCGTTTGAAAATCGGTCCTGGCTAAAAATAATCGCCCCTGGTCGGCCAGCCGGGAGCCCGCAAGAACCCGCTGGCCGTCTCGGGCCGGCGGGATACTTGGCCGGTCGCCGCCCCGGAGGGCGTCCGTCCGGTGCGGCATGATGGGGCGCATGGGGACCGAGGGGGCCAACTTCCGTGTGATCGCGGGGCGTTACCGCCTTGAGGTGAGACTCGGTCGCGGCGGCATGGGCGTCGTATGGCGGGCGACGGACCAGTTGCTCGGGCGCCAGGTGGCCGTCAAGGAGCTTCCGCTCGACGAGGAGCTCTCCGCGGACGAGGCCCGGCGGCAGCGCGAGCGCACCCTGCGTGAGGCGCAGGCGGTGGCGCAGCTGAGCCACCCGAACGTCATGGTCGTCCATGATGTCGTGGAGGACGATGAACGCCCTTACATCGTCATGGAGTTGATCGACGGCGACTCCCTCGCCGACCGCATCGCGAGGCACGGGCCCGTCGACGCGCCGGAGGCCGCCCGGATCGGCGTCGACCTGCTGAACGCGCTGCGCACGGCGCACACGGCCGGAGTCCTGCACCGGGACATCAAACCGGCCAACGTGCTCATCGAGAACGGCACCGACCGCGTCGTCCTCACCGACTTCGGCATCGCCCAGGTACCGGGCACCCCCACGCTCACCGAGTCCGGGTCCTTCGTTGGTTCGCCCGAGTACACCGCGCCCGAGCGGATGACCGGCGTCCGCACCGGCGCGGAGGCCGACCTGTGGTCGGTGGGCGCGCTGCTGTGTGCGGTCCTGAGCGGTGAATCGCCGTTCCGCCGTGACTCGTTGAGCGGCATTCTGCACGCGGTGGTCTCCGCCGAGATCCATCCGCCGGACGAGGCCGCGCCGATCCTTCCCGTCGTACGAGGGCTCCTGGAGCGCGATCCCGACCGGCGTCTCGGTTCGGTGGAGGCGGAGCGGATGCTGCGGGCGTTTCTCGACACGGGCCGTACGCCACCGGTGCCGCCCGGGCCCTCGACGCCGACGCGGCGGGACGTACAGGAACGGCAGCCGGTGACCGTGCCGCTCCGGATCCCCTCGCCCGCGCGGCCGTCGCCGTTGCCGCTGTCGGCCCGGAGGGCGCTGATCGCGGCTGCGCTGGTCGCCGCGATGGCGGGGGCGGGCGTATCGGCCGCCGCGTTGCTGATGAGAGGGGGCGGGGACAACGACCGTACGCCGCCGCCCACGAGTTCGGCGCCCGAGACCAGCCCCGGTACGGGTCCGCCGACGAGCCACACGCCCACGGTGACCGGCACGCGCTCGCCGACGTCCACCGTGGACACGACTCCGTCGCCGGACCGGCCGCCCAGAATCCCGTAACCGGCCGCCCAGAATCCCGTAAAGGGAACATAAGGAACGTCGTGCGTCACGGGTGTGTGACCGGTAGGCATTAGGGGTGGAAGCTCGCCATCTGGCGCGATATGGATGGTTCTTATGAACAGCAACGGGGGAGCCCCTTACGGGTCGAACGAGCCAACCAGTTTCGATCTGCAACCGCCGCAGACAGGTGTGCCCGGACCGCCGCCCGGCGCACCGCAGCCCGCCGGCGTCCCGTACCCGGGCAACCCTTACGCGGCGCCCACCCAGGTCGTGCCCGAGCAGCAGGTGCCGCAGACGCAGCAGGTGCAGCAGGAGCCCGGCGCCGGACGTCTGATCGCCGGTCGTTACCGGCTGCTCGGCAAGCTCGGTCATGGCGGCATGGGCACCGTATGGCAGGCCAAGGACGAGACGGTGGACCGTGAGGTCGCCGTCAAGGAGCCCCGCGTACCGGATCATCTTCCCGAACGCGAACGCGCCAACGCCTTCGAGCGCATGCGCCGCGAGGCGCGCGCCGCGGCCCGGCTCGATCACCCGGCTGTCGTGAATGTGCACGATGTCGCGGTGGTGGACGGCCAGCCGTGGATCGTGATGGAGCTGGTGCAGGGACGTTCGCTCGGCGCCGCCTTGCAGGAGGGCACCCTCGGGGTGCGCGAGGCGGCGAAGATCGGCCTCGACGTCCTCGGCGCGCTGGAGGCCGCGCACGCGGCGGGCATCCTGCACCGCGACGTCAAGCCCGACAACGTCCTGCTCGGCCCGCACGACCGCGTCGTCCTCACCGACTTCGGCATCGCCCAGATCGAGGGCGAGACGAACCTGACGGACACCGGCGGCTTCGTCGGTTCGCCCGAATTCATCGCGCCTGAGCGGGTGTTGGGGCAGCGGCCGGGTCCCGCCTCCGACCTGTGGTCGCTGGGCGTCGTCCTGTACGCGGCCACGGAGGGCATCTCGCCGTTCCGCCGCACCAACACGCCCGCGACCCTCCAGTCCGTCCTCAACGCCACGCCGGCCGCACCGAACGCGGCCAAGGGCCCGCTCGCCGACGCCATCAACGCCCTCCTCAACAAGGACCCGGCCCGCCGCCCGAACGCCGCCCAGGTCCGCCGGCTCCTGGAACAGGCCGCCCAGCCGCCCCAGGAGACCAAGGTCCTCCAAAGCGCGGCGCCCGTTGGCAAGTCGGTCCGTATCGGCCGCAAGGGGTGGATCGGGATCGCCACCGGGCTCGTCGTGGCTACAGCGGTCACGGCGTTCCTGGGGATGGGCAACCCGTTCGCGGGGCCGTTGCCGGACGACTGGAAGCAGCAGGATCTGCCGAAGATCGGTGCGAGCGTCGGCGTGCCCGCCGACTTCGTGAGGGACAAGCCCGCCGATGGCTCGGACGGCACCGTGGTCTCGTTCTCCGACCCGAGCGGCGGTGTCTGGATCAGCGTGGACCTCGACCGGAAGGCCGACGACACGAACGGCGAGATCCCTGACTCGGCCTCGGCCAAGGCGTTCGCCGACTGGGCCACGTACAAGGACGGCGAGTACGGGTCCGGTATGGCCGACACCCCAGCTCCGAAGGGGGAACCGAAGGAGGCCACGTACAAGGAGCAGAAGGCCGCCGAGAACACCGTCGTCTACACCAACACGGACACGCAGAGCCCGCGTCTGCGCGAGGCCAGGATCTTCTACTACAAGGCCGAGAACGGTGACATGTACCGGCTCTGGATCGACTACCCGGGCAAGGGATACTTCACCGACGAGGGCCGCGAGATCGCGAAGACCGCCATCGCCAGTCTCGACATCGACAAGCTCTGAGGCCACACGATACTGATGGTGCATGACAACTGACGTGGGCCGGCTGATCGGCGGCCGCTACCGGCTGACCGAGCGCATCGGTTCCGGCGGCATGGGCACCGTATGGCGGGCCTGGGACGAACTGGTGGGGCGCGAAGTCGCCGTCAAGCAGCCGCGGTTACCCGGGGATCCCGAGGACGATGCCCACCAGCGCGCGGCCAACCGCCTCTACCGCGAGGCGCGGGCCGCCGCGCGTGTCGACCATCCCGCCGCCGTCGCCATCCATGACGTGGTCGTCGAGGACGGACTGCCGTGGATCATCATGGAGTTGATCCGGGGCGAGTCGTTGCACGACGTACTGCGGCGTGGCCCCCTCAAGCCGGCCGACACCGCGCGCATCGGGTTCGCGATCGTCGGCGCGCTGCACGCCGCGCACTCCGTCGGGATCGTGCACCGGGACGTGAAGCCCGCCAACGTGCTGCTCGGCCCCCACGGCCGGGTCGTCCTCACCGACTTCGGCATCGCGCACATCCAGGGCGAGGAATCCCTCACCGCCAGCGGCGAGTTCGTCGGCTCGCTCGAGTTCATCGCGCCCGAGCGCATGGCGGGCCATGGCGCCGGACCCGCCTCCGACCTCTGGTCTCTGGGCGTTCTGCTGTACGCCGCCGTCGAGGGCTGGTCCCCCTTCCGCCGTACGACCGTGGAGTCCACGCTCGCCGCGATCCTGTCCGACGAGCCGCCGGAACCGCGGCAGGCCGGGGACCTCGCCCCGCTGATCACCCAGCTGCTGGCCAAGGACCCCGGGCAGCGACCGGACGCCGCGAAGAGCGCGGCGGTGCTGGAGGCGGTCGCCGAGGGCTGGACCGTACCTGTCGTCACCGACACGCCCTGGAAGTCCCAACCGCCCTCCGCCTCACCGGAGTTCGCGGGCTACACCGAGACGGTACGGTCCGGACTGCCGTCGCCGGACACGGCAAGAACCGAGACGGCCGGACCCCCGCCCGCCCCACCCGCGCAGTCCCCGACGGAGCCCGACCATCGCTCCGTACGCCGACGACGCCCCAGCCTTCGTCTCCTCGCCGCCTGCGTCGCCGGTGCCGTTCTCCTCACCGGCGGCATATGGCTCGGGATCTCCTTCCGGGGCGGTGACCCGAGGACGGAGGCACAGAGTCGTGGCGACGCCCCCTCGGCGTCTGCCTCCCCTTCGTCCCCGACCGTGAACGGCTGGACCATCCACACGGAGAGGGACCTGGACGCCATCCTGTCCGTACCGGCCGGCACTCCGCTGGTCGACCGCAACGACTCCGGTGCGGACCGCCGCAACCCCTCCCGCACGGTGATCTACGGCGACAAGACCGTCCAGCTCCGGCTGACCCGCGAGGACGCCGTGCCGACGCCCATGGACTCCTGGGCGGACGAGGCCACGCTCTCCTACGCCGACGACTTCGCCAAAACGCTGTCCGGACCCACCACGTTCCACGGCTACGAGGCGAGGCTCCTCGACACCGAGTACGAGGTGAAGGAGGAGAAGTACCGCGTGATGCAGTTGCTGATCGCCACGGACGCCAAGGAGTACTACGAGCTGCGCGTGGACATGCCGAAGGGCACGCAGGACGAGAAACGCGGCACCTCGTTGTTCGAGGGCGCGCGCGATCGCCTCAAGGTGGGCAAGGCGATGGCGGGCTGATGTCCTGATCAGGGTATTTTCCGCCGTGCATGTTCGCTGAGGAGGCGCGGATCGCGTGCTGTCAGGGCCGCAGCAGTCTGACAGCGAGGAAGCACGGAGCTTGGTGGAGCTTGTCGTAGGCCGTTGCATCGAGTTCTCGCAGGCCAGGCGTTGGGCGAGGTTCGACGAGTCTTTCAAGCATGAATCCGGCGGTCAGCAGCTCGTTCAGGAATGTTTCCAGCGGCATGCGTTGGTAGCGGATTGCCAACGGGCCTCCGGCGAGCGGGAGATCAACCCAGTCGTCGGCGTAGTACGAGCCACCGAATTTGCGCCAGTCAGCCGTCGGGTGGGTCGTCGAAATCAGCAGCCACCCGCCCGGACGCAGGACGCGTCGTAGCTCACCGAGGAGACGCGGCCGGTCGGCGATGTGGTGGAGCATCAATGCGCACACGACTCCGTCGAACGACGCGTCGTCGATGAAGTCCAGCGGCTTCTCCGCGTCGTGCATGCGCAGTTCGGCCCGGTCACCCAATCGCTCCCGCGCGTGACTCAGCAGAGTTGCACTGCCGTCGATTCCGACTACCTCGGCACCACCCGACAGGAGTTCGGCCGCGTAGTGCCCGGCCCCGCAGCCGACATCGAGAATCTTCAGCCCGGCAACATCCCCCGCCAGCGCGAGCATCGCCGGCCGGTCGGTGTGTGCGTTGTAGGGGCTGGTGTCGGCGTTCTTTGCGAAGTAGTCGCCGACTTCGTCGTGGTAAGCCGTCTCTGCGGGCATCGTGACAGCATCGCGCCGGTGGCCGCCAAGCGCGAGCCGTTTTGTGCAACCGAGGACGCGTCCCGTCGCGGACGGCCTGTCGGGCTGGGAGGGTAGTACCTCACGCCACTGGCCTCGGTTTCCGCGGTCGCGTCGAGCACGCCAGGGCTTGTGACAGGCCCGTGAAGTTCTGCAGCAGGAGGACATCGCTGTGATCGATTACCGGACGATCCAGCGAGCCTGGTCTCAGAACGCCGACCCTCGATGAGCCGATCCGGCCCGTCACCTGTGCGGGCAACGGGCCACTGAGTGCCTCTCCGAAAATAATCCAGTCTGTGCCGGCTGCCCGGCCCGGGCGCGGATGGTTTGGCCTCGTCAATGTGTGTCAGCTGCCGGATGTGCGTCGGCCGACGGACGGATGGAAGTCGGGCAGCGCCCAGCGGTGGTCTCCTCCCCTGGTGGGAGTTCGGGTTTCGACCGTGGGCGGATGACTGGGAGATCACCACATCGGAAGCTTCGGGCATGACTTCTTCACGAACATTCGTTGGAGACCCGGCAGCCATCAGGGTCGAAGGGCTGACCAAGCGTTATGGCCGTAGAACGGCAGTCGACGACCTGTCGTTCACGGTCGGGTCCGGAAGGGTGACGGGGTTCTTCGGCCCGAACGGGGCAGGGAAGACCACCGCGCTCAAAGCGGTCGTCGGACTGGCGCGGCCGACTGCGGGCCGGGCGTTCGTACGGGGCACGTCAGTCACGACGATCAGGCCCGACGCCCGCCTGCTCGGCGTGCACATCGAGCCGTGCGGTGCCCATCCCGGCCGGACCGGTCGGGCGCACCTGCGGTCGCTGGCCGCGCTGGCCGGGCTGCCCCGCCGCCGGGTCGGCGAGGTGCTGGAACTCGTCGGCTTGGAGGAGGCGGCCCGGGGCAGGGTCGGGAAGTATTCGATGGGCATGCGGCAACGGCTCGGGCTCGCCGCGGCGCTCCTGGGCGATCCGGAGATCCTGGTGCTGGACGAGCCGGTGAACGGTCTGGACCCGCAGGGCATCCGCTGGTTGCGCACGCTGCTGCGGGATCGGGCCGCGAACGGTGGCACGGTCCTGCTGTCCAGCCACATGCTGGGTGAGGCGGCCCAGACCGTCGACGACGTGATCATGATCGACCGGGGCCGGCTGGTTCACGAAGGCGCGATCAGGGACCTCGAACGGTCCGGGGAGAGCGTGGTCGTCGTACGCACCGCCGAGGCCGAGCGCCTGTCGGGGCTGGTGGCTGCGGCCGGTGGCCGCACGAAGCGCGAGGACGGAGGCGGGCTGCTGGTCGAAGGGCTCGACGCCGCGGAGGTCGCACGGCTGGCCCACCGCGACGGCGTCCTGCTGGAGGAGATCGTCCAGCGGACTGCGTCGCTGGAGGATGCGTTTTTCGGTCTTACGGGAGGGTCGGACCGTTGAGCCATCTGCTGCGAGGCGAACTGATCAAGACCGTGACCACCCGGACTGTGCTGGGCTTCGCGGTGGGCGGGGTCGCGTTCGCGGTCCTCAACGTCCTGGCGGTCGCGGTGTGGTCGGGCACGCTGGACGAGGTGCCCGAGAAGGAGGAAGCCCTGTCGGCGTTGCCGATCCTGCTTCTGCTCTGGGGGTTGGTCGGTACGGCCGGGGAGTATCGGCACCGGACGGCCGCACCGGCGGCTCTTGTGGGCCGCCGTCACCGCGGGGTCGTGCTGTCGGCGAGAATTGCCGCTTACGCGCTGACCGGGCTCCTGCTCGGTACGCTGACGACCATGGTGTCGGTCGGGCTCGCGTTGCCGCTGCTGAGTGACCACCCGGGTCCCGATCTCACCTCGGGAGACGTCGGTGCCGTCGTGGCGGGCAACCTCGTGGCGTTCGTCCTGTCCGCGATCCTGGGTGCCGCCCTCGGCGCTCTGATCCGTAGCCCGGTCCTGGGAGTGGTCGTCCTCCTGATCGTGAACTTCGCCGTGGTCCCGCTGCTGTCCGACATCTGGGAATCGGGTGTCAACCTCACGCCGTTCGGCGCGGCCGGAGTTCTGAGCCGGATGACGCACCACACGACCCTGTCGGTGGTCTCGGCCGGATGGGTACTGGCCGCATGGACGGTCGCGGTCACGCTTGTCGCGGTCATCGTCGAGCGACGGCGCGATCTGGCGTGAACCGGCTCTTTGAGTGGGCCCGGGCGGCGTACGACCTGCTGGTCGCGCGCCGCTCGGCGCTGTTCGACCTCGCGCTGGCGGTGATCACGACCGGAGTGGAGCTGGGGCAGCTCTTCGACGGCGACACCCCGGTCGGCGTGATCCGGGTCGGCGTGATCCCGGTCGGCGTGATCCCGGTCGTGGTGACGGTGCTTGCCGGCTCCGTCCTGCTCGTCCGCCGCCGCGCGCCCTTGGCGGTGCTCATCGCGGCCTGTGCAGGTGCCGCGGTGCTCGTACCGCTGGGCTACTCGCCGGGCGGGGCGCCCGTCGTGGTCGCCCTTGCCTCGCTCGCCGACCTGCGTGACCGAAGGGTCTCGGTGGCGGCGCTCGTCCCGACGGCGCTGTTCCTGCTTCTGGCGAGCATCTCCTCGCTGCCCATCCCGATCGGCGCGTGGGCCCTCGGCTCGTACCTGCAGACCCGGCGGCGCTACACCTGGGCGCTGGAGGACCGCGCGGCCACCCTGGAACGCGAGCGCGAGCAGCTCGACCAGATCGCGGCACAGCGGGAACGCACCTCCATCGCCCGCGAACTCCACGACATCGTCGCCCATTCGGTCACCGTCATGCTGATCGGCGTGCGCGGCGCCCGGGACGTCCTGCCGACCGAGCCCCAGGTCGCGGCTGAGACCCTGGAACGGGTCGAGACCAACGCGGAACAGAGCCTGGCCGAGCTGCGCCGGATCCTCGGTCTGCTGCGCACGTCGGACAACAACGCGCAGTGGCGACCGCAGCCGTCGCTCGACCAGCTCGCCGAGCTGGTTTCCGGATACCGGACAGCCGGGATGCCCGTGCGGTTGGAGCTCACCGGCGAGGCCCGGCCGCTGGCCGGCGGCCTCGAGCTGTCGGCTTACCGAATCGTCGAGGAGGCGCTGACCAACGTGCTCAAACACACCGACCCCACCCAGGTCACGGTGACGCTCCACTACGGCCGGACGCAGCTGGACGTCACGGTCGAAGACGACGGCGGCGGCCGCGACCCGGTCCCGTCGGCCGCCGGGCACGGCATCCTCGGGATGCGGGAGCGTGCGGCGGTGACAGGCGGCAGCCTGGACGCCCGCCATACCGCCGGCGGATTCCTGGTGACCGCCCGGCTCCCCGTCGGGGATGCGGCATGACCACCCGCCTTCTGATCGTCGACGACCAGGAGCTGATCCGCACCGGCTTCCGGCTGTTCCTGCAGACCCAGAACGACCTCGAGGTCGTCGGCGAAGCCGCCGACGGCCACGAGGCAGTCACCCAGGCTGCCGCTCTGCGCCCTGACGTGGTCCTGATGGACATCCGCATGCCGCGCATGGACGGTGTCGAGGCCACCTCCCGGCTGACCGCCTCCGGATCCTCGCCCCGGGTGCTGATCCTCACGACCTACGACCTGGACGAATACGTCTTCGGCGCACTACGGGCGGGCGCGTCGGGTTTCCTGCTCAAGGACGCCTCCCGCGACCGCCTGCTGGAGGCGATCCGCGTCGTGCACGCCGGTGAGGCCCTGCTGTCGCCGTCGATCACCCGCAGGCTGATCGAGGACTACGCCACCCGTACCGAACCGCTCCGGCCCCCCACCAAGCTGCCGGCCGATCTCACTCCCCGGGAACGGGAGACCCTCCTCCTGGTGGCCAGGGGCCTGTCGAACCCGGAGATCGCCGCGCACCTGGTCGTGACCGAGGCGACGGTGAAAAGCCACATCGGCAGCATGTTCGCCAAGCTCCATCTGCGTGACCGCGCCCAAGCCGTGGTATTCGCCTACGAAAACGGCTTCGTCCTCCCAGGCAGCTCAGGCTGAGCCCGCAACTGCTCCGGCAGACGCCTGAGCGTCCGCGGTACGCCCGCCCCGGTGTCGACGCCGTCGCCCGGCACGTCGCCGACCGCGACCCCGCCGCCCGCCGGAAGCCTGGCCCATCCTGCGCAAGATGCTCGGGCGCGGTGTGCGCAGGACATGGGAGGAAGCATTCCCCGAGCTCCGACCCTCCGCTGCCGCATAGATGCAGCGGAGCGATGGTGGGCCAGTGACCTTGGGCTCATCTCCTTGGGTTCAGTTCCTTGAGCTAATGCCCTGATCAGGGCGTTCTCCGCCAGCGCCCACTGGCGCGATGTGTGCACTCCGTGAAGTCGGTTACCACCGGGTACCAAAAGTTCTCGCCCAGGAATACGCTGCCCCGCATGACGGACTCGCAGGCCCCGGCAAAGACCGGCACGAACCCCCTCGCTCCCGCCCCCGAGGGCGCCCGCACGGCCGCCGACGTGGTCACGCCGGAGCTGGTCGCTCAGCTCACCAAGGGCGTGGCCGGGTCGGGGCGTACCGCCAACCACACGCCGTTCACCGGTGAGAAGCTGGCCGATCTGCCCGAGTCCAGCCCCGAGGACGTACGCAAGGCGTTCGAGCAGGCCCGTGCGGCCCAGTCCGTCTGGGCGCAGGTGCCCGTACGGCAGCGTGCCGCCGTACTCCTGCGCTTCCACGACCTGGTGCTGGAGCGTCAGGCCGAAGTCCTCGACCTCGTACAGCTGGAGACCGGCAAGGCCCGGCTGCACGCGCACGAAGAGGTGCAGGCGGTGGCGGTGGCCGCCCGGCACTACGGCCGCAAGGCCCCCTCATACCTCGGGCCCAAGCGGCACACCGGCGCCGTGCCGACCCTCACCAAGGTCACCGAACTGCGCCAGCCGCGCGGCGTCGTCGGGCAGATAGCGCCCTGGAACTACCCCCTGGAGCTGTCGGTCGGCGACGCGCTGCCCGCCCTCGTCGCGGGCAACGCGGTCGTGATGAAGCCCGACACGGAGACCTGTCTGACGGCGCTGTGGGCCCGTGACCTGCTGATCGAGGCGGGGCTGCCGATCGAGGTGTTCCAGGTCGTCATCGGCGACGGCCCGGTCATCGGCCCGGAGGTCGTCCGGCACGCCGACTACGTCTCCTTCACCGGCTCGACCCCCACGGGCCGCGAGGTCGCCAAGGGCGCCGCGGCCCGGCTGATCGGCGCCTCGCTCGAACTCGGCGGCAAGAACGCCATGCTGGTCCTCGAAGACGCCGACATCGACAAGGCGGCGGCCGGCGCGGTGCGTGCCTGCTTCTCCTCCGCGGGCCAACTGTGCGTCTCCATCGAGCGGTTGTACGTCCATGAGTCGGTCGCCGACGCCTTCGTGGAGCGGTTCGCGGCGCGCACCAAGGCGATGCGGCTCGGCACGTCCCTCGCGTACGGCGCCGAGATGGGCTCGCTGGCCGGCGAACGCCAGCTCCAGGCCGTGACCCGGCACGTCGACGAGGCCGTCGCCAAGGGCGCCAAGCTGGTCGCGGGCGGCGTGGCCCGCCCGGACATCGGCCCGTACTTCTTCGAGCCCACCATCCTCGACGGCGTCGAGCCGCCGATGGCCGTCTGCAACGAGGAGACCTTCGGCCCGGTCGTCTCCGTCTACCGCTTCAAGGACGAGGACGAGGCGATCGAGCAGGCCAACTCCACGCCGTACGGCCTGAATGCGGCGGTCTGGACGAAGGACGGCCGCCGCGGCGTCAAGATCGCCGCCCGGCTGCGTACCGGGACGGTCAACATCAACGAGGGTTACGCGGCCGCGTACGGCAGTCTCCAGTCACCGATGGGCGGCATGAAGGACTCCGGTCTCGGCCGCCGCCACGGCTCCGAGGGCATCCTCAAGTACACCGAGGCGCAGACCGTCGCCCACCAGCGGCTGCTGCCGCTGGCGCCGTCGTTCGGGATGGACGACGAGAAGTACGCGGCGTTCATGAGCCGGAGCCTGCGGGTGATGAAGGCGTTGCGCTTCCGCTAGGAGTCACCGGTTCTCAAATGGTTCTCGAATGGTTCTCAATGAGGAGAGCACGTGTCGCAGGAGAACTCTGTCCAAGAGCGGGACGACGAGGCGTACGACTATGACGTCATCGTCGTCGGTTCCGGCTTCGGGGGCTCGGTCACAGCCCTGCGCCTGACCGAAAAGGGCTACCGCGTCGGCGTGTTGGAGGCGGGCCGCCGCTTCACGCCCGGCACGCTGCCCAAGAACTCCTGGGACCTCAGGAACTACCTCTGGGCGCCGAAACTCGGCATGTACGGCATCCAGCGCATCCATCTCCTGGGCAATGTCATGGTGCTGGCGGGCGCGGGCGTCGGCGGCGGTTCGCTGAACTACGCCAACACCCTCTACGTACCGCCGAAGCCCTTCTTCGAGGACCCACAGTGGAAGGACATCACCAACTGGCAGGAGGAGCTGAAGCCGTACTACGACCAGGCGCGGCGGATGCTCGGCGTACGGCTCAACCCGACGATGACGCCGTCCGACGTCCACCTCAAGGCGGCGGCCGAGCGGATGGGCGTGGGCGACACCTTCCATCTGGCGCCGGTCGGCGTCTTCTTCGGTGACGGCGAGGACGCCGACGGGAGGGCGAAGGCCGGGCCCGGACAGCAGGTCGACGACCCGTACTTCGGCGGCGTGGGCCCCGCCCGCAAGGCCTGCACCGAGTGCGGGGAGTGCATGACCGGCTGCCGGCACGGCGCGAAGAACTCCCTTGTCGAGAACTACCTGTACCTCGCCGAGAAGGCGGGCGCGGTCGTCCACCCGATGACGACGGTCGTCTCGCTCACGGACGACTCGCGGGGCGGCTACGCCGTCGCCACCCTCCCGACCGACCAGAAGCGCAAGGGTGAGGGGCGGGTCTTCAGGGCCCGCCGGGTCGTCCTCGCGGCCGGTACGTACGGCACGCAGACCCTGCTGCACCGGATGAAGGCGGGCGGCCAACTCCCGTACCTCTCCGGCAGGCTGGGCGATCTGACCCGTACCAACTCCGAGGCCCTGGTCGGCGCGCAGACCGACAACCGGCGCTATCGCAAGGTCACCGGCGAGGCGAAGGCCGACTTCACCCGCGGGGTCGCGATCACCTCCTCGATCCACCCCGACCCGAACACTCACATCGAGCCGGTCCGTTACGGCAAGGGCTCGAACTCGATGGGCGGCTTGTCCATCGTCCAAGTCCCGTACGCGGAACGGTCGTCGAGGGTCCTCGGCTTTCTGTCCCACGCGGCCCGGCATCCGCTGCTCGTGCTCCGCTCGCTGTCCTACCGCCGCTGGTCGGAGCGGACGATCATCGGTCTCGTCATGCAGTCCCTCGACAACTCCCTGACGACCTACCTGAAACCGAAGGGCGCGGGGAAAGGCCTGTTGACGGCTCGTCAGGGGCACGGGGCCCCCAACCCTAAGCAGATCAGGGCGGCTTCGGAGGCGGCCTCGGCGATCGCCGAGGAGATCAACGGCTTCGCGGGCAGCAATGTGGGCGAGCTGATCGGTACGCCGCTGACGGCTCACTTCCTCGGCGGCTGCCCGATCGGCGCCTCACCCGACGAGGGCGTCATCGACCCGTACCACCGGCTGTACGGGCATCCGGGCATCTCGGTCGTCGACGGCGCCGCGGTCTCCGCGAACCTCGGCGTCAATCCATCCCTGACCATCACGGCCCAGGCCGAGCGAGCGATGTCGTACTGGCCCAACAAGGGCGAGGCGGACCCGCGTCCGGCGCCGGGAGCCGCGTACGAACGACTGAAGCCGGTCGAACCCCGCTCGCCCGTCGTCCCGGCGGACGCCTTCGGCGCGCTGAGGCTGCCGTTCGTGGGGATGCCGGCGGTACCGCCGAAGAAGTAACCCCCCAGCGACACGACGAAGGACCTGCACCCCCCTCCGAGCGCAGGTCCTTCGTCTCTTGCGTGAAGCGTCGACCGCGTGAAGCGTCGACCGCGTGAAGCGTTACGCCTTACGCGTCAGCGCCGAGCGTTACGCGTCGGCACCGGTCTTGCGGCGGCGCACGATGTACACCGCGCCCGCACCGGCGACGAGGGCGGCACCGCCGGCGAGGCCGATCATCGGCAGGGCGGAGCTGGAACCGGTCTCGGCGAGCGAGCCGGAGACGTCCACCGCCTTGGCCTGGGTGATTTCCTTCTTGCCGCCAGTCTGCGGCTTGGGCTCGGGCTTGGCCTCGGACGGCTTGCCCGGGTCGGAGCCGGCGGCGAGGATGTCGAAGAAGTAGACCCAGCCGTTCGGGTCGTCGGCGATCCAGCAGCCTTCGTCGTCCGAGTACTGGGCGAAGCCGCCGGTCACGCCGATGGAGTCCGGCACCTTACCGCTGACGCTCAGCCGCAGCTGGTACGAGGTCGACTTGCCGGCGCCGAGCGAGAACGGCGTGAACGTGCCACCCTCGCCCGCGGCGCCCGCGACCTCCTGCCACGTTCCGGTGGCCTTGTCGAGGACCTGCACGCTGATCTCGCCGGAGTAGTCCTCCTCGTCGTCCCAGCCGAAAGCCGCGACACCGATCAGCGGTGCGATGTCCTTGATCTCGTCGTCACCGTTGTTGGAGACGTTGAACGAGAACTTGGTCCAGCCGCTGCCCGCGACAATCGTGTCGGGCAGGCCCGACAGGCCGCTCTTCAGGTCGGCGCTGAGCTCGGTGAGGTCGTTGCCGTCCTCGTCGACGCAGAGCTCGGCCTCGTCACCGTCCTCCGGCGCACTCTCGCTGGGGCTCGGAGAGGTCGTCGGGTCGGTGGTCGGGGCCGTGGGGTCGGTGGTCGGCGCCGTCGGGTCGGTCGTCGGGGCCGTGGGGTCGGTGGTCGGCGCCGTCGGGTCGGTGGTCGGGGCCGTGGGGTCGGTGGTCGGCGCCGTCGGGTCCGTGGTCGGATCCGTAGTCGGAGCCGTCGGGTCGGTCGTCGGCGCAGCGGGTTCCGTGGTGGTCGTCGTGCTCGGACCGTCTGTAGCGAACGCGGCGGGCGCGGACAGCAGCGCGAGCGGGGCTATGACGGCCGTAGCGGCCGCAGCGGCCAGGGCACGGCGAAGCTTCATCAAGACCTCGGTGAGTCCAGGCGTACCGCAGCTTCGCGGTACGAGATGTGGGTGGACGCCTCACGCGTACGGGACGCGGTGGGGCTGTTGGTTCCGCAAGTGAGACACGGGAACCCTGTGAATGGTTGTCCTCAATTTCACAGGATTCTTATGTGGGCTGAGTCACACACGTGAACTCCGTGCTCGACTTGTGAACTCCCTTGGCCACGGCTTAGAACGGATCCTCGTCTGCCCATCGTGGGTGGGCAGTTGACAGGGGAGAGGCGCGAGCGCCGTGGCCGAGAAGCCGTCCGAGGGACCCAGGGGCTCCGAGGGCCCCAAGGACTCCGCAGGCGACATGTGGGAGAAGTTCGTACGGGACAGCGAGCTGGGTATCGGCATCTCCGACGCACCCAAGGAGCCCTCCGCGCGAGCCCGCATGGTGACGGAGCGGCTGCGTCAGCAGGACGCGCGGGGCGAGGTGCCGCCGGGGTGGCGCACCGGTCCCGACCTGCAGGGGATGGGCGGGCGGCCCGCCCGCCGCCGCAAGCTCTGGGCGATCATCGGCGTACCGCTGGTGCTCGCCGTCGCCCTGGTCGCCATGAAGCCGTCCCTGCTGCCCGGCGACCCGTTCGGCACGGGCGGTACGGGCACGGAATCCGCGGCCCCGCTGCCCGAGGAGACCGCGCCCCCGTCCACCGCCCCCTCGGCCGCACCCGGAACGCCCACACTGGACCAGCCGTTCGCCGGATCTCCGGCCGCCCGGTACGCCGACGGGGCCGCCGGAATCGTGCTGCCGGAGGCGAAGGCGGTTGGCTCGTTCAGCAAGGACGAGGTGGACCAGGCCCTGAAGCAGACCAAGGCCCTGCTCGTCGACGCGAACCTCGACCGGAAGACCCTGCTCGGCGGCACGCCGGAGACCGTGCTCGACATCCTCGACCCCAAGCAGCCCCGGATGCTCTCCGACGTGCGGTCCTGGCTGCGCAAGCCGGACAAGGAGAACGATCCGCTGCTGCTGTTCAGCCGGTTCGACAAGGACGAGGTGCGGCTCGTCGGCGATGTGGTCAAGACCCGTGGGCGCCTGACCTTCGAACCGGGCGAGAACGGGTCCGTCGTCGTCCACGCCGACTACACCTTCGTCTACGCGGTGGCCCCCGCCGACCCGGACTCCACGGAGGTGGACCGCGTCATCGTGCGCCGCATCCTCGAGACGGAGCTCGCCGACCCGGCGCGAGTCCAGGTCACCCCGGGCAAGCTGCTGGTGGTCCGCTCCGAGCAGGATCTCGCCAACTCCGCCTGCGGTGTCTACGACGGCTACATTCACCCGCAGTTCGACTCGGGCCTCACCCAGGGGCCGGCGCCGACAGGGCCCACGGTCGACCCGTACGACCGCAGCCGCGACATCCGGAACTCCGACACGTGCGGCACGGTCTCGCGGACCTGAGGGGACCTGGGGAGCCTGACGGGAAGCACAGGCAGTCCGGGCAGGCGAAGGGCCCCGCGGCGGGGGGATCCGCGGGGCCCTTCCCGGTCAGCACCGACGTCAGGGCAGCGCCGGTGCCTGCGGAGCGGCGCCGGGGGAAGCGCCGCTGGTTCAGTGGTGGTTCTGGTGTCCGCCGGTCTGCGCCCCGGAGCACTTGGGGAGCGTCAGTGGTGTAGACCTTTGGCAGTCAGTGGAGGCATTGCGGTTGTCTGCGCTGGGACTCGGGTGGGCTGTTCGATTTGGGACTGCTCTACGCATCGTGCTCGATGTGCGGAGGCCTTCGCAACCGTTTCGACCGCCCTCACACAGATTCGGCGGGTCGGCTCCGGGCGTCCCCGGAGCCGGCCTTCTCTTGCTGCGACCGGCCTGCTGTCCCCTGCCGTCCGGTCACGTCTACTGGAGCGAGGTCACGACGCACGTCCGTACGCCTCATCGCTCCAGCGGAGCCCACGCGTGGTTTCTTCGGGCCCGCCCCTGGCTGGCACGGACACCGACACCAACGAAGCGCGTCGCGGCGCGGTCACGCGTCTTGCGGGAACGGGCCATGGGTACGTGCGTACGCGGAACTCAGATGCGGGGACTCGGATACAGGCACTCAGATGCGGCCCCGGCACAGCTCCAGCAACGTCATCGCCAGCGACGTACCGGGCTTGCCCAGCGCCTCCCTGTAATGGCCGAGGATCTCCATCTCCCGCGACAGGTTCACCCGCCGGCCGCCGGACGCGATCCGCTCCTCCTGGATCACGGCGGACACGGCCATGCGTTCCTGCACGAGACCGATGATCCGGTCGTCGAGCGCGTCGATGCGCTCGCGGGCGCCGGTGATCACGCCGGCGGCCTCGTCGGTACGGGCGCCGGTCTTGTCGAGTACGTCAGCCATGTCGGGCTCCTCTGCTTCGAGTCTTCGAGTTTTAGAGGGAGGCCCTGGAGCGGCAAGGTCCGGAAACGTCAGGCGCCCCGGACCTTGTCGGCCCGGGGCGCCTGGTAAGTCGCTTGTCACTAGCTCAAGCAGCACGACCATGGCAGCCGGTGGGCCGGATGCCATAGGTAAAGACGAAGGTCTTGTGCGTGAGCATGGGGCCAGTATGCATGCGCGAGGGTGGACGTTCCAAGCTGGGTCAGCATCAAGCCCGTCGTGGGGGTCCCCCCGCTCGAGCGAAGCCGAGAGTGGGGGAGTTTGAGGACGAGGCCGTTCAGGCCGATACGGGGGCCTGGGGGCGGAGCCCCCAGTGACGGCGCCACCACCACCGGGCTCCCAGCTAAACTCGGGCACACAGCCCTGCTCAACCGCCGGAAGGCAACCCGTGCCAGAAGCGAACCCCACCGCCCCCGACACCGTCCTGGTCGTCGACTTCGGTGCGCAGTACGCCCAGCTCATCGCCCGACGGGTCCGCGAGGCCCGGGTCTACAGCGAGATCGTGCCGAGCACCATGCCGGTCCAGGACATGCTCGCCAAGAACCCGGCGGCGATCATCCTCTCCGGCGGCCCCTCGTCGGTGTACGCGGAGGGCGCCCCCCGCCTGGACCGCGAGATCTTCGAAGCCGGCGTCCCCGTCTTCGGCATGTGCTACGGCTTCCAGCTGATGGCGACGACCCTCGGCGGCACGGTGGACAACACGGGCGCCCGCGAGTACGGCCGTACGCCCCTGCACGTCTCCAAGTCGGGCTCCACCCTCTTCGAGGGCACCCCCGACGAGCAGTCGGTGTGGATGTCCCACGGCGACGCGTGCAGCGCGGCCCCGGAGGGCTTCGCCGTCACCGCCTCCACGGACGTCGTCCCGGTCGCCGCGTTCGAGAACGACGAGAAGAAGCTGTACGGCGTCCAGTACCACCCGGAGGTCATGCACACCACACACGGCCAGCAGGTGCTCGAGCACTTCCTGTACCGGGGCGCGGGGCTGAGCCCGAACTGGACCACCGGGAACGTCATCGACGAACAGGTCGCCGCCATTCGCGAGCAGGTCGGCGACAAGCGCGCCATCTGCGGGCTCTCCGGTGGCGTGGACTCCGCGGTCGCCGCCGCCCTCGTGCAGAAGGCCATCGGCTCGCAGCTGACCTGCGTGTACGTCGACCACGGTCTGATGCGCAAGGGCGAGACCGAGCAGGTCGAGAAGGACTTCGTCGCGGCCACCGGTGTGCAGCTGAAGGTCGTCGACGCCGAGGAGCGCTTCCTCAAGGCGCTCGCCGGGGTCAGCGACCCCGAGGAGAAGCGGAAGATCATCGGGCGCGAGTTCATCCGGGTCTTCGAGCAGGCGCAGGCCGAGATCATCGCGGACGCGGGCCCCGAGGTCGCCTTCCTCGTGCAGGGCACCCTCTACCCGGACGTGGTCGAGTCCGGCGGCGGCACCGGCACCGCCAACATCAAGTCCCACCACAACGTGGGCGGGCTCCCGGAAGACCTCGAGTTCCAGCTGATCGAGCCGCTGCGCAAGCTCTTCAAGGACGAGGTCCGGATGGTCGGCCAGGAGCTGGGCCTGCCGGACGAGATCGTCCAGCGCCAGCCGTTCCCGGGCCCGGGCCTCGGCATCCGTATCGTCGGCGAGGTGACGAAGGAGCGTCTGGACCTCCTGCGCGAGGCCGACGCCATCGCCCGCGAGGAGCTGACCGCGGCCGGCCTCGACCGCGACATCTGGCAGTGCCCGGTCGTGCTGCTCGCGGACGTGCGCAGCGTCGGCGTCCAGGGTGACGGCCGGACGTACGGCCACCCGATCGTGCTCCGCCCGGTGTCGAGCGAGGACGCCATGACCGCCGACTGGTCGCGACTGCCGTACGACGTCCTCGCGAAGATCTCGACCCGGATCACGAACGAGGTCGCGGACGTCAACCGCGTCGTCCTCGACGTGACGAGCAAGCCGCCGGGCACGATCGAGTGGGAGTGACGTCCTGAAGGCTCCGGCTCACTTGCGCTTGACGATGCGCAGCGGTTCGCCGGGCTTCCAGATCTGCACGACCAGGTACGCGTTGTTCTCGACGTAGGTGCGTACGACCTCCGTCAGCTCGGTGCGGAAGAGGTGGAACGGCTCCGGCGGTTCCACCTCTTCCGCTTCTTCCGTATACAGCGCCACCGTCTCGGGATCGGTGACCTCGACGGCCCGTCCCGAGATCCGTATGTCGCCGCCCGCCATCTCCGTCCCGGCCCCCGGGTTCGCCTGGAGCGCGAAGCGCGGATCGCGGCGCAGGTCCAGCGCCTTCAGCGAGTTCGGCATCATGCCGAGCCACAACTCGCCGTTCCGGAAACGGACTTCGAGCCCGGAGGTACGGGGCGACCCGTCCTTGCGGAGGGTCGCGAGGATGTGGTGCGTGAAGGCGCCGAAGCGTTCCTCGGCCGTCTTGGCGAGGTCGGGTTCGGCGGCGGTGAAGGCTGCCCAGTTCGACGTCATACGACAAGTCTCGCGCCGATACCCGACATCTTCTGTCGTCTTTGAAGAGCGGTTGAGGCGATGCGCCTCAGAGGGCTCAGAGCAGCCCGTGTGCCCGCAGCCGCCGTGCCAGCCGGTCCTTGCGTACGTCCTCCCTGAGCAGGAGGACCGCGAACACCATGCCCATCGCGGCACTCGCGCAGAGCGACGCCCTCCATCCCACGGGGATCAGCAGCAGTGCCATCAGTAACGCGCTGGCGCTCATGAAGACGGCCTTGCGGCGCCAGTCCGGGTCGTCGTCCAGGGAGTCGTACTCGATCCGGGCCTTGAGCAGCCCGACCGCGGGCGCCGCGTCCGGCAGGGGCTTGAGGGTGCCGGGGCGCATGCCCGGCGTGCGGCCGGCCGCCAGGCGGCTGAGTGTCGCCGTGCTCCGCCGGCGCGCCTCGGGGCGGGTGTCGCGGATCAGGCGGACCTGGAGCGTCTGGCCGTTCCTGCTCGTCTCCCCGTACCGGAATCCGTACTGGACGGCGATATAGGTGAGCGCGGCGAGTCTGCCCGGTGAGCCGGTGGTGTCGTTCAGCACGACGACGTCACGGGTCGCGATCTGGTGGAGCATCTCGGCGACCCGGTACTCGGTTCTGTTCATGCCCTCGGTTCTGTTCATGCCTCCCCTCATCCCTCCGCCCTTTCTTTATGATTCAACTGACGAGTCAGTCTTATTCTCCCAGACACGCAGACAAACGACCCCGCACAACGGTTGTGCACTCTCTTCACGAACATCTCTGTTCTCCTGCGCTGACCGACGGTAACTTCCGGGCTGCAAACAAGTCCGTACCTCTGGGCTGGAGGACATATGCACGGGCCCACACCGCCCCTGCCCCGACCCACCGAGCAACTGCGCTTCGCCATGCCGCCGATGCACGAGTCGCTCGACGACGAGCGGCGCCATCGCAAGGAGCGGCTCGCGGGGGCGTTGCGGATCTTCGGGCGGCTCGGTTTCGAGGACGGGGTCTCCGGCCATATCACCACGCGCGACCCGGAGTTCAGCGACTGCTTCTGGGTCAACCCGTTCGGCATGCCCTTCAAACATGTCACCGTCGGCGATCTTGTCATGGCCAACGGAGAGGGGCAGGTGATCGAGGGGCGCTATCACGTGAACCAGGCGGCCTTCACCGTGCACGCCCAGGTGCATGCCGCCCGCCCGGACGTCGTCGCGGTCGCCCACTGCCACTCGGTGCACGGGCGCACCCTGGCCGCGCTCGGCGAACTGCTCGACCCGATCACCCAGGAGAGCTGCGCCTTCTACGAAGATCACGCACTGTACGACGCATATACCGGCGTCGCCGTGGATGCCGAGGAGGGGCGGCGGATCGCCGCCGCGCTCGGCTCCCGCAAGGCGCTGGTGCTGCGCAACCACGGACTGCTGACCGTCGGCGACTCGGTCGACGCGGCGGCCTGGTGGTTCGTGTCCATGGAACGCTCTAGCCAGGTCCAGCTCACCGCCCGCGCGGCAGGCCGGCCCGTGCTCATCGACCACCGGCAGGCGGTGGCGACGCGGGAGCAGCTCGGCGGGGATCTGGTGGCGTGGATCAACTATCAGCCGCTGTGGCAGGACATCAGCCGGAGTGAGCCGGATCTGTTGTCGTGACGGTTCGGGTGCCGGGGCCGTTCTGGGGAGCCTTTCCCGGAGCTCCTGGTGCTCAGAATCTGCGGAGTACGGCGGCCTTCGTCGCCGCGAACTCCTCGTCCGTCAGCACGCCTTCGCGGTGCAGCTCGCCCAACTCCCGTAGTCGGCGCAGGAGTACGTCGTGATTCTCGGGCTCGGGCTCGGGCGGTACGGCATCCCGGGGCGTCAGCGGGAGGCGGGGCGCGTCGGCGGGAAGGTATTCGCCGGTGCGGGTGGACGGGTGGGGAAGACGAGCCGTGACCGCGGTGGCGACCAGCGCCGTGAGCAGGTCGCGGCGGGCGCTGCCCCACAGGTCGAGGGCGAACGGGTCCTTCTCGGGCGGGAGTTTGGAGAACGCCGTCTCGCGGGTCACAAAGCGCAGAAAGCCGTCCTCGTAACCGGAGTTGGGCAGCCACTCCACCTGGACGAGATCCGGTACGTCGATGATGCGCGGGCCCGTCGCGCGCTTCACCCGGTCCGAGGTGTCGCTCCAGTCGATCCTGACCTGGTTCCCGTCGAACGACACCGTGCCGTCGCTGGAGCGGACGAACACCGGCACGGGCGGGCCCGGCAGGAGGTACTCCTTCGCGGGTTCCTTGGGGATCTGCTCGAGGAGCAGCGCACGGCGTATCTCCTCGGCGACGTACTCGGCGATGCCCGATCGGTCGAGGTCCACCGTCAGCCGGTACGGGTCCGCCGCGTCGGGAAGGCGGCCACCGGTCGCCTGGAGCAGCGGGTCGGCGCCCTCGCGGAGTCTCAGGCGCAGCCGGCCGCGCTTGCGTTCGGGCTCGTAGACGACGCTGGCGACCGCTTCGAGCGGCACGGCGATCTCTCCGTACGTCTGCCGGAACAGCGGTACGGAGCGGTGGAGTCCCGGCGTGATCCGGACCGTGTTGCCGTCGAAGGCCCAGGTCCCGTCGCGCTGGATGATCTCGGCCATACGGAAATTCTCGCAGCCGGGTCAACATGGGGTGGGGGGTTGGGGCGCGGGGCTCCCCAGTGCGGTGGGAGTGATTCGTCGGCGCTGACCGGATACCGGACCTGCCGGGTGGGGGCGGAGTGGCGTACGGCACAATCCCGGTGCCTGGTACTTGGGGCTATGAGTCGGCTCTACGAGTTGGTTCTACGGAGCGGTGCGGGAAGGCGGCAACGGGCGGTGGCGGTGCAGGAGGCTGGACAGGGCGCGCACGAAGGGGGCTGCACCTGCGGGGACTGTCCGCAGGGGGCGCGCGAAGGGCATAGACGAGCCGTTGCCGCATTCCTTTCCAAGCGGGACGAGTTGGCCTCCGGCCGGGGGCTGCCCGCCGCTGTCGCGCACTCGGCGGGGGCCTCGCGGCAGTGGGTGTCGGACGAGCTGACCCAGTCCGCGGACCTCGTCGCCGAGCGGGGCCGGGCCGAGGCTGCGGCATGGCTGGGGTTGCTGTGGCGGCGTACGGCCTTCGCGGTGGCGGGAGTCGTCGGCGGCCTGCTTCTGGTGCAGGCGCTCACCGCGATCGGGGCGGGCTGGACTGCCGCGCGGACCGCCGGCTTCCTCGCCGCGGTCGTCGTGGGCGGGCTGCTGGTCGGAGCGTCGTGGTTCCACCGGGCGCGTGGGGGTGCGCTGGCGCCGGTCATCGGTGAGGACAACCGGCTGTCCACTTCCCGTGCGGTGGCGGCGAGTTGGGTGCTGTTCGTCGTCTACGCCGTGCTGGTACTGGCGGGCCGGCTCGCGGGCGCCTCCTCGCCGGGCGAGCGTGACGCGCTGGTCTCCGGGCTCGAACTCGCCCGGGGTGCCGGGCTCGTCACCGTTCTCGCCGTGGCGTGCGGAATCGCTGTGCTGGTGCGGCGGGTGGTGGGCCTGCGGGTGCTCGGCCAGCGCCTGCAGAAGATACGTGCCGACCGGCCGCGGGCCGCTGACCTGCTGACCGATGACTCGGGGCGGGGCAGCTTCGCGGACACGCAGTACGTGGTGATCACCGGTGCCGCGCTGGCCTTCGCCGCGGTACGGCTCGCTCGGCGGCCCGAGCAGTTGCCGGATCTGCCGTGGGGACTGGCGTTGGTGGTGCTGGTGTCGGCCACGACATACGTTGCCGCCAAGTACGCCGAGGGCGGGCGACCGGTGATTCTCTCGGTCGTCCGCTCCCGCGAGGCCGGGGACCTGGACGCGCCCATCCGTACGGGAGACGACATCGAGATCCGCGGGGCCGGGTTTGTGCCTCCGGGCGCGCACACGGCTGAACGTCTGTCGCGGATGGTGGTCCGGATCGGCCCCGTCCATGTGCATGTGCCGCTCGTGCCCGTGGCCGGGGGCTTCAGCAACCCGTCCGACGCGGTTCTCACTGTGCCGGTGCCTGCGGATGTGGAGCCTGGGCGGGTGGAGGTGCAGGTGGTTACCGCGGCGGGGGTGGAGACGAATCGCTACGGGATTGATGTGACGGATTGACTCCGTCGGTTGGGTTCGCTGCTGGCTGCGGGTGCGTTGTGGCTGGTCGCGCCGTTCCCCGCGGGGTGCCTCCGGCGGTGGGGCGGCTGCGGGTTGTGGGTGGCTGGTCGCGCCGTTCCCCGCGTCCCTTGGGGTCCGGTGGGTGGGTCGGGGCCGTGGGCCGGTGCGTCAGCCCGTCGCAGGCGGGGCGTACGGCCCTTTGCTGGTACAGGGTGCGGGTGGCCTGAGACAGAACCTAAGCGACGGGCATACGACGCACCGGCCCACGGCCCCTCCCGCCGGTGGGCAAGTGCGGGTCGGTTGTGGCTGGCGGCTCCGGGAGCGCCCCTTTTGGGGGCGCGGGGAACTGCGCGACCAGCCACGACGGACCCGCAGTCGCCAACGAAACCGAACCCACCGCCCCCGTAGGCCCCCGCCCAACCGCCGGAGGCACGAGGCACAACTTTTGAGGCAAAAAGTGCCGTCCGGGGTTGAGCCGCCGGACTCTGGCGTACGTATGGTCTGTTGAGGGGCGAACTGTCGGTTCGGTGAGAGGTGGCGGAGTGCGATGGCTCACGGTATGCGGATGGATACGCACTCCGGTTACCTCGACGGTGGAGGCAGGGACTGGCGGGACGCCGCCACCCGGTACGCCCTGCTGCCGCTGCGCGTCTTCCTCGGCGTCACCTTCATCTACGCGGGGATCGACAAGCTCACCGACAGTGCGTTCATGTCGGAGGCCGGTTCCGGTTCGATCGGCGACATGATGCGCACGGTGCGCGACTCCTCGGCCATCCCGGAACTCGTCGACCTGTCCCTCAAAAACCCGGTCGGCTTCGCCTATGCCATCGCCTTCGGCGAGCTCGCCGTCGGCATCGGCACCCTGATCGGCCTGTTCGCCCGGCTCGCCGCGTTCGGCGGTGCCATGATCTCCCTCAGCCTCTGGCTCACCGTGAGCTGGCCCTCGGACCCGTACTACTACGGCAACGACCTCCCCTACCTGATGGCCTGGCTCCCCCTCGTACTCGCCGGCGCGTCGGTGTTCTCCATCGACTCGATGCTGCGATCACGACGCAGGCAGCGAGCCGGGGCGTACTAGGGCTACGCCCTCTGGAGCTCAGGCCCTAAGCGGTCTCGGGGAGGTGGGGTGCGTTCCCGCGTCGTCCGGTGCTGGGGGCACCTCTGGGGGCACCCCCAGCGGTAGCTGGGGGAGCATCGGCGTGCTGCCGCATCGCCCTCGTACTGGACGTACTTGGGTGATGCGGCAGTGCGGCGAGGTGCCGTGCCTGGGGGTACCTCCCACGCCTTTAAGGCAGTGGGGGAGGCGTGGGGGCGTGCCTCACTTCCCCGAGACCGCTTAGCTCTGCGTGGGCGTCTCCCGCGGCTCCCGGGAAGCAAGGCTCTTGCGGCGGTGGCGTATCGCGTACGTCACCGTGCCCGCTGCTGCTGCCAGGCACAGGCCGCCGGTGACGAGCGGGATCACCGCGAACCAAGGGGTCTCCCAGAGGCCGCCCGCGTCGCCGGCGTAGACGATGCCGGTGAGCGTGAGAAAGAAGCCCGCTATCAGTCGGCCGGGCTGGAAGTCATGACGTAGCACGGGACACCTCCGCCTGTCCGACGCCGACTTCGAGGGTGAGGTCGAGCGTGCCGCCATTCTTGGTGTTGCCCGTGGGCTTGAGGGTCTTTTGCTCGTACTTGCCTGGGGCCACGTCCACGTCCTGCTTTCCGTCGCCGGGGAACTGGATGTCACCGACGCCCACGTCGACTACCAGCTTCACGGTCGCGTCGTCGGGCACGACGACCTTGAGCTGGCCCACGCCCACCTCGACGCTCGTCGTCAGGATCTGGCCCTTGGCGAGGTCTATCCGGGTCAGATCCAACGTGCCGACTCCGGTGCCGAGTTCGTACGTCGGCCGTACGTCCGCCGCTGCGGCGGGCGTCCAGTTCGTGCGCACCCAGTTCGTGCTGATGTCCTTCGGGAGCGCCGCCGAGCAGGCCAGCAGCGCCGCGGTGATGATCGCGAGGAAGATCGACCCCGCCCCCGTACGTCCCAGGAACGCGCTGACCGCTATGCCTGTGCCGAACACGATCAGCGCGCAGGCGAGGCCCGTCTGGAGACTGGTGCCCAGCGCGTGTTCCTCCCAGGTCGCACCGGTGCCGAGCGTGCCCGCCAGCAGGGCGAGCAGGAACACCCAGCCGCCGATCCAGCGGGGGCCGCGCGGCTTCGGCTCGCGTGTCCGTATGTCCGGGCGGTAATTGCCCTGCGCGATATTGACCGCCGCCGCGATGTCCCGGTCCCGGGTGTCGCCCGGGCCCCACAGATAACCCGTGCCTCCCACATGTGTGCCGTCCTTGATGATGGGGTCGCGCCACCAGGAGGAGAAGGAGTCGGGGACGGGCGGTGCCTGCGCCTCCGGTGGTGCGTCTGCCGCCGCCTGCGCGGCGAGCGGGTCGGGGCCGGGGGCGCCGCGCTGCCGTGACCAGTAACCGGCGCCCGCGAGGACCAGCGCGAGCGTGGTGGCGAAGGTGAGCACCCCTCCGTTGCCCAGCATGGACAGAAACACCCCGCAGCCGACCAGCGCGAAGAGCACGGCCGTCAGCGCCTGGCCGTCCACGCGGCCGGTGAGCAGCTTGCGCAGCTCGTTCTCGTCCTCGTCGTCGTAGGCCACGAACAGCCAGGCGAAGCCGTAGAAGATGAGGCCGATGCCGCCGCTCGCCGAGAGCACCGCGAGCCCGATGCGGAAGATCACCGGGTCCATGTCGCACTGCCGCCCGAGCCCCGCGCACACGCCGCCCAGCATCTTGTGCCGCCGGTCGCGCCGGAACTTCTGCGGGACCTCGGGCACGACTGGATCCCCGGGCGCGGGCGGGTCCCCGTGCGCGCGCGGTTCCTCACCCGCGGTGGCCGGGGCGCCGGCGGCGGGCACCGTGTCCCGCGGCCCGGTGGGCGAAGCCTCGCCGGGGCCCGGGCCGGAGCCGGGTACTGGACCCGTCGCGGCGTGCGTGTGATCTGTCATGTGTCCATGGTGACGGCCGCGGCGGCCCGGCGGCAGTCGGGACGACCCTGGCCGAACCCTGAAATCGTCCCCGAGGCATCGGGCCTTGATCCCCGAGGCGCCCGGTGCTTCGAAGATCAGGGGAGTCTCGGGGGTCGACCCTGATGTCCCGGCCCGCCTCGCGTGTGAATATCGATGGCATGCCGGAAGTCGCAGCTGTGCCCGTCGAGGACCCGCGGCCGCCGCGCAAGCTCTACCGCAGCAGCGACGGACGCTGGCTCGGTGGCGTGGCGCGGGGGCTCGCCGGGCATCTCGGGCTGCCTGTGGTCTGGGTGCGGCTGGTCTTCGTCGGACTGTTCATGGCCGAGGGCCTCGGGGCCTTGCTGTATGCCGCGTTCTGGTTCTTCGTGCCGCTCGGCGTCGGAGGCGTGGACACCGGACGACCTCCGGCCATCGCCACCGAAACCTCCACCGACGGGCGCCGCAGACTCGTCGCCCGCAAGCCCGACAAGGGCCAGATCGTCGCGCTGCTCGCGATGGTCGTGATCGCCCTGATCTTCGTCGGCAATGTGGACCTGAGCGGCGGGACCAAGGCGTATCTCTGGCCCGTCGTCCTCGTCGGCGCGGGCGTGGCCCTGGTCTGGCGCCAGGCGGACAACGCGCGGCGGGCCCGCTGGATGGAGGTCGGCCGCCACCGGCGCACGCTTACGCTGGCCCGCTCGGCGGCCGGAGTCCTGCTGGTCACCGTGGGCGTCTCCGGGATATTCGTCCTCCAGGGCTCCGCCGCCCACCTCGGCTCGGTGTTGCAGGCGGCGCTCGCGGTCCTCGTCGGCATAGCGCTGCTCGCCGGCCCCTATCTCGTGCGCATGACCCAGGACCTCTCCGAGGAGCGGCTGATGCGTATCCGTGCCCAGGAGCGGGCGGAGGTGGCCGCCCATGTCCACGACTCGGTACTGCACACCCTGACGCTGATACAGCGGAACGCGGAGAACGCGGGCGAGGTCCGCCGCCTGGCCCGCGCCCAGGAGCGCGACCTGCGCAACTGGCTCTACAAACCGGAGGGCACCGGCAAGGACGAGGCCGACGAGCCGGACACGCTCGCCGAGGCGGTCCGGCGCAGCGCGGCGGAAGTGGAGGACAAGCACGGCGTCCCCATAGAAGTGGTGGTGGTCGGCGACTGCCCGCTCGACGAAAGAATAGGAGCCCAGATGCAGGCCGCGAGGGAAGCGATGGTGAACGCGGCCAAGTACGGTGGCGAGGGCGGCGCGGTGCAGGTCTACGCCGAGGTCGAGGGCAGGACGGTCTTCGTGTCCGTCAGGGACCGCGGCCCCGGCTTCGACCTGGACGCGATACCCGCCGACCGCATGGGCGTCAGAGAATCGATCATCGGCCGCATGGAGCGCAACGGCGGCACGGCCCGGCTGCGCGCCGTGCCGGACGGCGGCACGGAGGTCGAGCTGGAGATGGAGAGGGCGGAGACATGAGCGAGGCGAACGAGCCGGCCGGGACGGTCGAGCCGGGCGGTGGCGGGGCCACCGCGGGCGCGACCGGCGCGGGCCCTGCCGAGCAGACCGGCTCGGCCGCAGCCGACGCGCCGCCGCAGAGCGCCGCCGAGTCCGACGACCCGGCGGGCACGTCCGATGCGGCGGACGCCGGGCCCGGTCGGCGGGTCCGGGTGGTCCTCGTCGACGATCACCGCATGTTCCGTACGGGGGTCCAGGCGGAGATCGGGCAGACCGAGCGGACGGGTGTCGAGGTGGTCGGGGAGGCCGCCGACGTCGACCAGGCCGTCTCGGTCATCACGGCGACACGGCCCGAGGTCGTCCTCCTCGATGTGCACCTTCCGGGCGGCGGTGGTGTCGAAGTCCTGCGTCGCTGCGCCGCGTTGATGGCGGATGCCGAGCAGCCCGTACGGTTCCTGGCGCTGTCCGTCTCCGACGCCGCCGAGGACGTCATCGGTGTCATCCGGGGCGGCGCGCGGGGCTATGTGACGAAGACCATCACCGGCACGGACCTCGTCGACTCCGTCTTCCGCGTCCAAGACGGCGACGCGGTCTTCTCCCCGCGCCTGGCCGGCTTCGTCCTCGACGCCTTCGCCTCCACCGACGCCCCACCCATCGACGAGGACCTCGACCGCCTCACCCAGCGCGAGCGCGAGGTCCTCCGCCTCATCGCCCGCGGCTACGCCTACAAGGAGATCGCCAAGCAGCTGTTCATCTCGGTGAAGACTGTGGAGTCCCACGTCTCGGCGGTCCTCAGAAAACTCCAGCTGTCGAACCGCCACGAGCTGACCCGATGGGCAACGGCACGACGGCTGGTGTGACCGTGAGTCGTCACAGCACCGCGGCGACGAGCGCGGTGAGCGATGGCAGGCTCTGGGCAAGCGCCCCGCTCAGCCCCGTTCCCCGCTCCCGCCCCATCGCCAACCGGTCGGCGATGAAGAGCACGATGCCGGAGAGGAACATGAACAGGCACGTGTAGATGACGAGCGCTTGGCCGACCGCCTCGTAACCAGTACTCCACGCGATGACTCCTGCGACAGTGCCGCAGGCGAGGAACAGGTTGTAGAACCCGACGCCGAATGCCCACAGCCGGACGGCCGCGACGTCCGCGTTCGGGATGGAGAAAACGCCCTGATGCACGCCGGGGCGTTGAAACAGCAGGGCCTCCCAGACGAAGACAACGATGTGCAGCATCGCTGCCAGCAGTGCGAAGGTCCACACGACCGCGGTCATCGGGCGGCCTCCAGGCCGGCCACGGTCACGTCGTGGCGAGCCAGGACCTGCTGGATCTCCTGTGCGGCTTCCTCGATCGGACGGCCGTGGGGCACCGTGGCGTCGAGGTCGGCGTGGAAGGTGCCCATGGCGCCAGTCAGGCTCATCACCAGGAACTTCGTCGTTGGGCTGAGCACGGTGAAGGTGTGGAGGGCTCCTGGCGGGATGGTGATCGACGACCCTGGTCCGAGGTCGAAGCCCTCGGCCTCGATCTGGACGATCACGCGGCCGTGGAGTACGTAGTAGGCCTTGCTCCAGCCGGTCCGGTGCGGCGGTGTTGTCGGCCCACGCGGCGCGTCGACCTCGAAGAGCTCGTAGTGACCGTCGGTGTGTCCCGCGTCGATCTTCACGGTGAGGACGGCGTCCGGGGCGGTGAGTTCGGCGCCTTCGCCGGCGGCGGTGTGCTGAATCAGGTGCGTCATACCTTCGACGCTAGGCAGCCCGCCTGGCGGGATCGATCCCAGAATTCTGGGATTACGTATCGGACCTGACGGCGACATACTTCCCATGTGTGGGAGGAACGGGCTCATCGTGCCCGCCGGGAGATGGTGGCGCTGGCCGCCGCGGGACTCGGCGTCGGCGAACTCCATTCCGCGGCGATCCAGGTGATCGGCACCGCGGTCGGCACCGACCTGACTTGCTGGGCGGCCATCGACCCGGAAACACTGGTGATCAGCACCATGATCAGCGGCGAAACCCGGATACCACCGGAGTACAAACCACGGCTGGCCGAAGCCGAATACTCCGCCGCCGAGCCGCATACGTTCGCCGCGCTGGCTCTGCGCAAGGAACCCGTGGCGAAGCTCTCCGATCTACCGGACCGCGAGCGAGCCCGAAGCGCCAGACTCAACAACGTGTGGCGGCCCTTGGGGCTGGACAGCGAACTGCGCATGCTGTTCCTGGCCGACGGGGCCTGCTGGGGCGCGGCGGGCCTGGTGCGCGCGGGCCGTGACTTCACCGACCGCGAGACGGAGTTCCTCGCCGCAGTGGCGCCCGCCATCGCGGGGGCGACCCGGCTGGCGGTGCGTTCGGAGGCACGCGCGCGGGCTCCTGGCGGACATCCGGCCATCGTCGTCCTCGGTCCGCGCGGCGAACTTCGCTCGGCCACCCCGGCCGCACGGGAATGGCAGGACGGGATCGACGAGATCGCACCCGGGCGGTTCATGCTGATGATGCACGTCATGGCCGTGGGTGCCCGTGCCGCAACCGCGGGGGCATTCCGCGCGCGGTTGCGAGACGCGCGGGGCAGGTGGGCACTCCTCCAGGCCAGCCCGCTGATCGGCGGGGACGACGAGCAGGTTGCCGTAACCATCGAACCGGCGAGCGGCGACCGGCTGATGAGTCTGCTTCTCGTGGCGTACGGTTTGACGTCTCGCGAGCGCGACATCTGCCGCGAGGTGATCGCCGGCCGTTCGACCGCCGATATCGCCGGCCACCTCTTCATCTCCGCCCACACCGTGCAGGACCATCTGAAGTCGATGTTCGCCAAGGTAGGCGTCCGTAGCCGTGGCGAGCTCGTGGCCAGGCTGCGGCCCGGCTCGCAGGGCTGATCACGGCGACTGCGGGTTCACAGCGACAGCCTTGAAGAACGTGTAGTTGAAGGTGCCGTCCTCGGCCAACGTGCGGTGCAGGTCCGCGATGCCCCGATCCCAGCCCGTGGGGGTGACGAGGCCCGCCGCCAGGGCGTCCTCGCGTACGGACTCGATCATGGCGATGAAGGTGTCGCGGGTGAAGCCGCCCACCAGGGTGGGGCGGGAGCGGTCGGTGTAGACGGTGCGGGGGCGGACCGTCACGTCCTCGAATCCGGCACCGGCGATGAGGGGGTGCAGCTCGCGGCCGATCAGGGCGTTCCCGCCTGGTGCGGCCTGGAGTTGGACCAGGCAGTCGATGGCGCCTTGGGCGTACCGGCTGTGGGGGTGGAAGAACGTCGAGCCGTGATCGCCTTCGATGACGGTGAGTGTGCCGCCGGGTCGGAGGACGCGGCGCAGGGCGGTCAGCGCCTGGCGCGGGGCGGCGAGGTGTTCCAGCACGAAGCAGACGAAGATGTGGTCGAACTCGGCGTCCTTGAAGGGAAGTTCGAACAGGTTCGACTGGTGCCACGTCACGTGGGCCTCGGGGAACAGGGCCGTTACGCGGGCGCGGGCCTGGGCGAGTGAAGTGGGCGCGATGTCCACCGCCGTGAAGTGCGCGTCCGGGCTCGCTTCGACCAAGTGGACCGTCTGGGCGCCTACCCCGCAGCCGACCTCCAGGATCTTGCTGCCCGCCGGGTAGGCCGTGCCGGCGTGGAGGAGTTCCGCGAGGGTGTCGGCCTGATCGCCGAGGCGGCGGGTTTCGTGGTCGGAGTAGCCGTGGACGTAGCCGATGGGTGTCGTGGTGGTGGTCATGGGGCGAGCCTCGTCCGAGAATGGTCCGGCGGACAGGTCCAATGGGTGTGCTGTTGAGAGGTCCAAAAATGTCCAAAGACGGGGACTCGTCTGCCGGTTCCGACTTTCTGCAGCTCGACATACAGGATGCGCCGTTCGGTGGGCGGGCCGATTGGCTCGCGGGGCAGCTGCGGCGCGCGATAGCCGACGGGCGGCTGCCGCTCGGAAGCCGGCTACCGGCGACGCGTGTGCTCGCCGCCGAGTTGAGGGTGTCGCGTGGGGTGGTGACCGAGGCGTATCAGCGGCTCTCGGAGGATGGGCATGTGGTGGGGCGGGGGCGTAGGGGGACGGTGGTGGTGGCGGGGCCGGTTGGTGTGGCACGAGTGGGCTCGGCCGTGGGCGGACCCGTTCGGCCTCCTGACTCGCGCCACCGGGCCGACTCTGTCGGCCTGTTCGGCCTTCCGCCGGGCGAGGACGTCTTCGATTTGATACGGGTGGCGCCCGCGCGGATCGATCTGTCGCCCGGAGTACCGGATCTGGCGGCGTTTCCGCGGGCGGCGTGGTTGCGGGCCGAGCGGGAGGTGCTGGGGGAGCTGGCGGCGAGCGGGTTCGGGTACGGGGATCCGCGGGGGACCGTGGAGTTGCGGCGGGCTGCCGCGCACTGGCTGGGGCGGAACCGGGGGATCAGGGTCGAGCCCGATGAGGTGCTGATCGTCGCGGGGACCGCACAGGCGCTCGCGCTGATCGGCGGCGTGCTGCGCCAGGACGGGGTCGAGGAGATCGCTGTGGAGGATCCCGGATCGCTCGGGATTCGTCAGCACCTGGGGAGCCTGGGGCTTCGTACGCCGCCCGTGGCGGTGGACGGCGAGGGCGTGCTCGTATCCGAACTGGCCGATCGGCGGGCGGTGTTACTGACACCGGCTCATCAGTTTCCGACGGGGGTTGTGCTCGGGGGTGAACGGCGCCGGGAGTTGATGCGGTGGGCCGAGGGCGGCGGCCTGGTGGTGGAGGACGACTACGACGCCGAGCACCGCTACGACCGGTTGCCCGTACCGGCGGTGCGGTCGATGATGCCGGAGCGGGTCTGTTACATGGGGAGCGTGTCGAAGCTGCTCGCGCCGGCGCTGCGTATGGGGTGGGTGGTGGCGCCGCGGCGGTACCGGGACGCGCTGGTCGCGGCGAAGCGGTTCGCGGATCTCGGCAATGCGGTGCTCCCGCAGCTCGTACTGGCTCGTCTGATGGAGTCGGGGGAGTTGGAGCGGCATCTGCGGTTGTTGCGGCGGCGTCATCGGCGTCGGCGGGACGCCATGATCGCGGCGATTCGGGCCCATCTGCCGGGGGCGATCGTGCACGGGGCCGCGGCTGGGCTGCATCTGCTGGTGACGTTCGAGGGGCTTGGTTTCGCCGACACCGACCTCGCCGCCGCCTTACTGGCTCGCGGCGTCAAGGTGCACCCACTCTCGTGGCACCGGCAGCGGCCGGGTGGCTCGCCGGGAGTGCTTCTGGGGTACGCGGCGACCGCAACCACCGCGATTGAGGAAGGCGTGGCCACGGTAGGGGAAGCGCTGCGAGCGGTGGCATAAGGAAGCCGCACCTGGGACCGGGGGGCGACTGCAGGCGCACCTCTTCAGGGGCGCGGGGCTGTGACATATGTGGCTCCGCCGCGATGGGGGTCTCCCCGCTCATGGGGGTCCCCCGCTCGAGCGAAGCCGGGAGCGGGGGAGAAGCCGAGAGTGGGGAGCGACCAGCCACAACCGACCCGCACCCGAGGTACTTCCTGAGGGGGCCCGGGGCGCAGCCCCCAGGGACGGGACGGGTGAGGGCGGTGAGGGCGAGACAACCTCACACCACCCTGGTGGCCCCCGCGAACGGCATCTCGTCCAGTGGAGCCAAGCGGACCGGGGCCGAAGGGTTGGGGGCGTGGATCATCTGGCCGTTGCCCACGTAGAGGCCCACATGGCTGATGCTGGAGTAGAAGAACACCAGGTCACCGGGGCGGAGTTCGGAGCGGGGGATGCGCTGGCCGGCGTCGATCTGGGCATACGTCGTCCGAGGCAGCGAGATCCCCGCGGAGCGGTACGCGGCCTGCATGAGGCCCGAGCAGTCGAAGGCGTCGGGTCCGGTGGCGCCCCATACGTACGGGCTGCCGAGCTTGTCGTACGCGTACGAAATCGCAGCCGCAGCCCGGGCGTTGGGAGCCGCAGCGGTCGAGCCCGCATCCCGCGGAGCGGAGCGTGAGGCGCGGGCCGTGGCGGCGTCGTCCGCGCCGATCCGTGCGCGCTGTTCGTCAGTCAGTCGGGACAGCAGCTGCCGGGCCTCGCCCAGCTTTCCGGTGACCGTCTTCTTGTGCCGGTTCAGCGCCGCCTGCTGGGACTTGAGCGAGGTCAGCTCGACACGGGCGGCCCCGCGCAGCTGCTCGATCTCGCGCAGTTGGCCGCGTACGCGCGAAACGGCTGAGGCCTGCCGGCTGCCGGCGCGTTCGGCGAACGCGGCCTCGTCCAGGTACTGATCGGGGTCCGAGGAGAGGATGAGCCGCAGCGCGGGGTCGAGGCCTCCGTCCCGGTACTGCGCGGCGGCCACCGAACCCAGCGCGTCCCGCTCGGAGTTGAGCCGCTCCGTCCGGCGGGCGGCCTCGTCCTGGAGGGAGTCCACCCGGTCCTCCGCCTTGTCGGCCTTCTCCTTCGCCCCGTTGTACTTCTCGGTGGCGACCTCCGCCTCCTGGTACAGCTTGTCGACCTTCGCCCGCACCTGATCCGGTGTCAGCCGCGGCTCGGCGTGCCCCGCCCCGTCGAAGGAGGTCGCGCTCGCCGCGCCCGCGAGCGCGAGCGTGAAGGCTGTGCGGGCCGTATTGCCACCGAGTGAGCGCTGTCTTGGCTTGCGGTGCTCTGCCACCTGGACACACTTCCTTCCCGAAGGGGGGACTTCCGTACGACCGCGGAGGCGTGGGTACGCCCCCGGCGGCGGCCAGAAGCCCCCTGGCGTCCGGCGGCGGCCCGCACAGGGGGAGCGGGCCGCNNGGCGGCCCGCACAGGGGGAGCGGGCCGCCGCCGGATCTTCTCGGCGGTGATGCCCGGCTGCCGCCCCTGGCCCGGGCGGCGGTGGGGAGCCGGTCACCTGGGGAAGGACGCTAAACCTGAGCGGGCGGGCTTGGTAACGCCATGTACGGAACTGTCGGGACTGAGCCGTGCGGTGACCGTATGCGACCGTGATCCCGGCCTGGCGCCGTCGGGTTGACGCGGGGCGTTGACCGATGCGGAGGTTGTGGGGGAGCGGACGGCGCGGCGGTGCTATGGGCTCCGCCGGCGTCTGTCGGGGTCCGTCAGTCTCCGCAGTACGGGCTCCGCCAAGGAGCGCGGGGTGGTGTGAGGCCGTATGCGAGCCCCCGGTTAGGCTCCGGATTCATGGACGTACTCATCCATCTCTTCGTCGGCCTGCACATCATCGGTATCGCCGCACTCCTCGGCGGCTTCCTCACCCAGATGAAGGCGATGGGTGAGGGCACGGCCCGCTTCGGCCCCGCGATGCTCCACGGGGCGTTCACCATGCTCGTCACGGGCGTGATCCTGGTCGGCCTCAACCAGGCCGACGACCAGACGGTCAACAACGTCAAGATCGGCGTCAAGCTGGCGTTGCTGATCGTGATCCTGGGTCTCGTGTATGTGAAGCGGGACGAGGAGAAGGTGGACAAGGGCCTGTTCGGGCTGGTGGGCGGGCTGACCACCGCGAACGTCTTCATCGCGGTGCTCTGGACCTGACGGGCCTTGAAGAACCCCCGTAAGAACCGCCCCTTGAAGAGCCCCGAAAAGGGCTCACGCGCGCGTGCACCCCGAAAAGGGGTCCACGCGCGCGTGCCTCATGCCGGGCGGACCACGCTGTGGATCGGCATGTAGTAGATCGACTCCTCGCGGACGTACGCACCTGGCTTCGGGGCGTGGATCATCATGCCGTCGCCCAGGTAGAGGCCGACGTGGCTGATGTCGTCGTAGAAGAAGACGAGATCGCCGGGCTGGGCGCTGGCGACCGAGACCTGGGTGCCGATCTTGACCTGGTCCCAGGTGGTGCGCGGGAGGGTGACGCCGGCGGCCTTCCAGGCGGCCTGGGTGAGGCCGGAGCAGTCGTAGGAGCCGGGTCCTGAGGCGCCCCAGACGTACGGCTTGCCGGTCTGGGAACGGGCGAAGGCGAGCGCCTTCTCGCCCTTGGCGGTCGAGGTGGCGCTCCCCGCGGAGCTGCCCGTGCCGGTCGAGGTCCCCGCGCCGGTGGAGGGCGCGGGAGTCTGCTGGGCCTGCTGCTGTTGGCGGCGCTGTTCCTCCGCGGCCTGCTGCTGCCGCGCCAGCTCCTCCGCCTTGCGCTGGGCCTCCTCCCGCTTCTCCCGCTCGATCGCCGCGAGCCGCGCCTTCTCCTCGGCGGTCAGCCGCGAGAGCAACTGGCGCGCCTCGGCGAGCTTCCGCTGAACGTCCGCCTTGGACGACTTCAGGGTGTTCTCGGTCTTGGTGAGCGCCTGAAGGCTCTCGGAGGCCTCCTGACGCCGCTGCGTCATCTCGGACTGCTGCGTCGCGTAGTCCTCGACGGCCTGCTGCTGACGGCTGGTCAGCCGGTCCATCAGCTGGTTCTGGTCGAAGTAGTCCTGCGGGGTGTCCGCGAGCAGCAGTGACGCGGTGTCAGGGGCGGCGGCGCCCGTGCGGTACTGCGCGGCGGCGAACGTACCGAGCTCCTCGCGCGCCTCGTTGAGCTTCTGCGTGCGCGAGGCCACGTCGTCAAGGAGGTTGTCGACCTTCTTGCGCTGCTTGCTGCTCTTCTCCTTGGCACCGTTGTACTTCTCGGTCGCCGTCTCCGCCTGCTGGTAGAGGTCGTCGACCTTCTTCTGGACTTCGTCGAGGCTGGGCTGCGGCTCCGCGGAGGGCGAAGCGTTCGCGGTCTGCGACAGGAGAGCCACCGAGGTGAGAGCGGCGGTGGCGAGGGCAGGGGTCCGTATGCCCTTGGGACTGGACGACCGCGCTTTGCGGTGTGGCGCCACGAAGGCGACTCCTTCCGTGCTCCGCCTACCGAGTTAGCTGTCGGGTTCGGGCGTGTGCTTCGGAAGGTTTGCCCTACGGTCCTTGTCCCCTAAGGGAGTTGGACCGATTCACCCCAAAGGTCGGTGGGTCCCCGGCTCCGGGCGGCCACTAGGGCGTTCCGGACTCGGCGGGAGCCGCACGGCCCGGCGACGTTCGCCGGTGGGGGTCGAGCGGCCCACTGCGAAAGCTAACCAACTCGTGTGGCTCTTGTGAAGGTTGATGAGCGAATTGTCCGATACGTTTTCGTGACCTTAGCCTCAGGTGCCATGATCCGTCGCCGACCGTGACGGGACGGTCCTGGAGGGTGAGAGAAATCCCGGCAGGCTCCCGGCAGGGTCGTACCGGCCGAGTTCTCGGGGCGGCGGCGAGGTGTCAGTGGAGGAGCCTAGACTCGGAGAGCGATGAGCAGCCTCTTTGATGACAGCTTCCTGGCGGACCTCAAACCCTCGCGGGACCACGAGGAAGAGCCCCCGCCGCCGCCCGAGGACGAGCACGTACCGGAACAGGTTCCGGACGATCTGTTCGGCGGGAAGTTCGACGTGCCGCCGGACCGGGAGGCCTACTACCGCGATGGTGCCCCGCGTCCCCATGTGGAGGCGGCCACGCTCCTGGAGGGGCTGAACGACAACCAGCGCGCGGCGGTCGTGCATTCCGGCTCCCCCCTGCTCATCGTGGCCGGCGCCGGCTCCGGCAAGACCCGTGTGCTCACACACCGGATCGCGTACCTGCTCGGCGAGCGGAACGTCCACCCGGGCCAGATCCTTGCGATCACGTTCACCAACAAGGCCGCGGGCGAGATGAAGGAGCGCGTCGAGCACCTCGTCGGCCCGCGTGCGAACGCGATGTGGGTGATGACCTTCCACAGCGCCTGCGTCCGCATTCTGCGCCGGGAGTCGAAGAAGCTCGGCTTCACGTCCTCGTTCTCGATCTACGACGCCGCCGACAGCAAGCGCCTCATGGCCCTGGTCTGCCGCGACCTGGACCTCGACCCGAAGCGCTTCCCGCCCAAGTCGTTCAGCGCCAAGATCTCGAACCTGAAGAACGAGCTGATCGACGAAGAGGACTTCGCCGCCCAGGCCTCCGACGGCTTCGAGAAGACCCTCGCCCAGGCCTACGCGATGTACCAGTCACGGCTGCGTGAGGCGAACGCCCTCGACTTCGACGACCTGATCATGACCACGGTCAATCTCTTCCGGGCCTTTCCGGACGTTGCCGAACACTACAGGCGCCGCTTCCGCCACGTACTGGTTGACGAGTACCAGGACACGAACCACGCCCAGTACGCGCTGGTGCGTGAGCTGGTCGGGCCCTCCGGCCCCGAGGGCGACCCGGGCGAGCTGTGCGTCGTGGGCGACGCCGACCAGTCCATCTACGCCTTCCGCGGCGCGACCATCCGCAACATCCTCCAGTTCGAGGAGGACTACCCGGACGCGAAGACGATCCTCCTGGAGCAGAACTACCGCTCCACCCAGACGATCCTCACCGCAGCCAACGCGGTCATCGAGCGCAACGAAAGCCGCCGCCCCAAGAACCTGTGGACCAACGCGGGCGCGGGCGCGCGCATCACGGGCTACGTCGCCGACACGGAGCACGACGAGGCGCAGTTCGTCGCCGACGAGATCGACCGGCTGACCGACGCCGGTGAGGCGAAGGCGGGCGACGTCGCCGTCTTCTACCGTACGAACGCCCAGTCCCGTGTCTTCGAAGAGGTCTTCATCCGCGTCGGCCTGCCCTACAAGGTCGTCGGCGGCGTCCGCTTCTACGAGCGCAAGGAAGTCCGGGACGTCCTCGCGTACTTGAGAGTTCTCGCCAACCCGGAGGACTCCGTACCGCTGAGGCGGATCCTCAATGTCCCCAAGCGGGGCATCGGCGACCGGGCCGAGGCGATGATCGACGCACTCGCCTCGCGGGAGAAGATCAGCTTCTCGCAGGCGCTGCGCCGCGTCGACGAGGCGTACGGCATGGCGGCCCGCTCGACGAACGCCGTCAAGCGGTTCAACACGCTGATGGAGGACCTGCGGACCATCGTCGAGTCGGGCGCGGGCCCGGCGACCGTCCTGGAAGCAATCCTCGAACGCACCGGCTATTTGGCCGAGTTGCAGGCCTCGACCGACCCGCAGGACGAGACCCGCATCGAGAACCTCCAGGAACTGGCCGCCGTGGCCCTGGAGTTCGAGCAGGAGGCCGGCGAGGGCGAGGCATCGGGCGGGCTCTCCGACTTCCTGGAGAGGGTCGCGCTCGTCGCCGACTCCGACCAGATCCCGGACGAGGAAGAGGACGGCTCCGGCGTCATAACGCTGATGACCCTCCACACCGCCAAGGGTCTCGAATTCCCCGTGGTGTTCCTGACCGGCATGGAGGACGGTGTCTTCCCGCACATGCGCGCCCTCGGCCAGACCAAGGAGCTGGAGGAGGAGCGGCGGCTCGCGTATGTCGGCATCACGCGCGCGCGGGAGCGGCTGTATCTGACGCGGTCGTCGATGCGCAGCGCCTGGGGGCAGCCCTCGTACAACCCGCCGTCCCGCTTCCTGGAGGAGATTCCGGACACACATCTGGAGTGGAAGCGGACGGGTTCCATGGGAGCGGTGGCCTCCGGCCCGGCCGCGGGCGTGGCGGCCTCCCTGTCGTCCTCCCGCTCGCGGTCGGTGGCCTCGGGCGCCTCCGGCTTCGCCACGCGGCGGGGCGGTGCCACGGAGAAGCCGGTGGTGTCGCTGGCGGTGGGGGACCGGGTCACCCACGACCAGTTCGGGCTCGGCACGGTGGTCGGCGTGAAGGGCACGGGGTCGAACGCGGAGGCGACGATCGACTTCGGGGACACCAAGCCGAAGCGGCTGCTGCTGCGGTACGCGCCGGTGGAGAAGCTGTAGCCCTGCGGCGGGGCTTGGCGGTCGATCGGCGGGGCGGGTCGGTTACGTCGGGTCGAGGCCGTGGCTGCGAAGCCACGGCAGGGGGTCGATCGCGCCGCCGCCGCCCGGGCGTACCTCGAAGTGGAGGTGCGGGCCCGTCGAGTTGCCGGAGTTGCCGGAGTAGGCGATCGGGTCGCCGGCCTTCACCTCGGTCCCGGAAGCGACCTTGTAGGTGGAGAGATGGCAGTACCACGTCTCCGTACCGTCCTTGGCGGTCACGATCGCCATGTTCCCGTACGCGCTGTTCCACTCCGTACGGACGACGCCGTCGGTTGCGGCCATCACCGTTGTGCCGTACGAGACGGGGAAGTCGATGCCCGAGTGCACGGACATCCAGTTGATGCCGGCCTGGCCGTAGTAGGCGCTGAGCCCGTGCTGCTCGACCGGCAGCACGAACTTCGGACGCAGCCGCTCCTTGCGTGCCGCCTCCGCCGCCGCCCGTTTCTTCTCGGCCTCCTGCTGGGCCTTGAGATCGATCCGCTCCTGCGTACGGCTCGCCCGGTCGGCGAAGTCGTCCGCGTCCGCGGTCAGGCTCTCGAGCTGGGTGTCCAGCTTGTTGTTGGCGATCGCCGGCTGCACAGCGCTTGTGTCGGTCGCGGCCGTCGTCTCATTGCTCTCGTTCTCGCTCCCGCTGCCCACGGACGCGGCCGCGATCCCGGCCACGCCCATCACACACGCGGACGGCACAGCGACCGTCAGCAGAGCGGAACGCTTGGGCGGGGTACGGCGGCGGGAGCGGGAGGCTGCGCGGGATGCGGTGCGTGAACCCGAGCGGGTGGCGACGGGGGTGGTGGCGTGGGCGTCCGGGGCAATCTCTTCGGCACCGTCGAGGAGAGGGGGTTCGTCGTGGCTGCCGGAGCCGGCGTCCGGGTCCAGGTCGTCGGAGGGGTTGAACTCGTCCTCTATGGAGGTCTGTTGTTCGTACGTGACCTGCTCGAAGATCGCTGTGGCCTGCTGGTCGTACGGCTCGTGTTGCTCGTACGACTCGTGCTGGTCGCCGCTGTCGGAGTTCCACGCCGTCGCGTCGTACGCACCCGAGTCGAAGGTCTGCGTATTCCACTGCTGGGCCTGGCCGAACGGTTCGGCCTGGAGCCAGGCGTTCGCGTCCCACTGACCGCTGACGTCGGGGCCCGTGGACTGCGCCGGTATCCCGGTGAGCCGCTGGTGACCGGAGGTGTCCGTCCAGAGACCGGTCGCGTCCTGGCTGCCGGTGTCGTACGCGGCGTGGTGCTGGGCCGCGTACGGGTCGTAGTTCGGCGTCGGGTGACCGCCGAACGTCTGGTGACTGCCGGACCACTGCGTGGCGTCGTACGAACCCGTGCCGCCGCTGCCCGGCAGGTCGCCGAAGAGGGGATCGGACTCGAAGCTCGTCGTGGCCCCGAAGGGCGTCGCCGCGCAGGCACCCGGTGCACCGTATGTGTCGTAGACGCCGGTGGGCGTAGCGTCAAAACCGGTGGCGGCGTAGGCGTCGTACGTGGTGAAGTCGCCGTACTGGACCCCCTGCTCGCCATGCGACGCGAAGTGCGTCGAGGCGGCTTCGGGAGCCGAAGCCGGGGGCGCTACGGTCCCCGACGGGTGACGGTCGTTCACCAACTTCTCTTTCGCCTCGACGACAGGGGCGCTGGCAGAGCAGTGCGGTGACTGTACCCGGCGGTAGACGGGCGCGACAATCTTCGGCTGCCATCCCCTGTTCAGGAAACGGGCATTCGGCTGCCTTTCGGCGGACTGCGGGCGCGGCTTTGGCCTTTCGTTCGATGAGTGTTCGAGGATGTGAGGGTGTTCCTGGGTGTCCGGCCGACGCCTAGGGGGCGTTGCGGCTACGCCACGGTCAGTCCGCCGGCACGGGCGGCGGCAGGGGCTCCCGCCGTCTCTTCGGTGTCGAGTGCCTGCCGTATGCCGGCCGCGACCGCCGGGTGCACGGGCAGGGCGAGGTGACCGACCCCACTCACCCGTACGTTCTGTGCGAGCAGGTCGGGGTGCTCGACACAGGCTGTCTCCAACGGGTCCATCAACTGGTCGAGATCGCTCCAGAAGCTCACAAACCGGGTCCGGCAGGCCGGTGCGGGCTCGCGCAGCTCCTCGAGCACGGTGGAGCCGGGCCGCATCTGCCGCACGATCGGATGCGCGTTCATCAGCGGCACCACGCGCGTGCCCGAGTGCGGTGTGCCCAACGTCACAAGCGTCCGTACGCGGACATCACCGCCCAGGCGCTGCACGTAGTAACGCGCTATCAGTCCGCCGAGGCTGTGGCCGACGATGTCCACCTCCTGCTGACCGGTGCGCTCGCAGATCTCCTCTATGTGCCGGCCGAGCAGCTCGGCAGCGGTACGTATGTCGCAGGTCAGGGGGGAGTAGTTGAGCGACTCGATCTGTTGCCTGCCGTGCTGCGCGAGGGAGCGGCGCAGCAGCACGAACACCGAGCGGTTGTCTATGAACCCGTGGAGGAGGACAACCGGCGGTTTGGGTGGGGTGGGCAGGCGGGTGGCCTCGGCGTCACGGTCGGTCTCGGTCGCGGTCCCGGCGGCGAGGTCGTCGGGTGCGCGGCGGGGCCTGGGGACTGAGGCGGGGGTAAGGGCGGGGGACGGTGAAGCGGCGCCGGGGCGGCGCTCTTGGGTGATACCCGTGGGATAGAGGATCAGGTGTCCCGCGAGGATCGCGACCTCAAGGGCCGTGGCCTTCAGGAGAGTCAGCGAGAGTCCGGCCAGTCTGCTGGGCAACAGCCGTTGACAGAGCGGCAAAAGCGGATAAAAGGGCAGTACTGCCCTGGTGACCTTCATGGCCGACCTCCCGTCGGCGCACGGAAGGACGGCCTTGTCCCCCGTGTGCCCTCATGGGAAACCGCCGACGAGAGCAACGACGGTGCACGGGTGGCGTTTATCACGCCCGTGGAACGACGGGGCCTCCCGTCGTCGTGCATTCGCCGATATGCCGCACCATCCGGCCGCGTGGCTGGCGGCGCGGAGGTACGGCGACCTCGTGGCGGCTCCCCTTGCGCCCGGCCCGGCTGTGGCCCATGTGCCCCAGGGTGCGGGATCGGTGCGCGGCGAACTTGTCCCATCGTGTGATTTCCCCCTCGGTCTCCACCGCGAAACTGCCGGTTGCGGGATGGTAGCGATAACGTTCGTTCACTTCCCCGGCCGACGTGGTGCGGGGTGGCTGTGCCGCTGGGTACACCTGACGTGGGCTGACGTGAAGCGGTTGCGACGAGTCGCCGTCGGCGTCCTGAGGTGTTATCAGTCGATACAAGCCGGTGCGGGACGGTAACAGGTCGATTTGGGTTTTTGCTAGACACGGATTTCCGCAGTCCGGTTCTCTGGAGATCTTGTCGGTTCATGGAGGCAGCAGTGATGGGTGTGGCATCCGGTCCGATCCGTGTGGTGGTGGCCAAGCCGGGGCTCGACGGTCACGATCGTGGGGCCAAGGTGATTGCGCGGGCGTTGCGTGATGCGGGTATGGAGGTCATTTACACCGGCCTCCACCAGACGCCGGAGCAGATCGTCGACACCGCGATCCAAGAGGACGCGGACGCGATCGGGCTCTCCATTCTTTCCGGGGCCCACAACACGCTTTTCGCCGCCGTCATCGAACTCCTCAAGGAGCGCGAGGCGTCGGACATCAAGGTCTTCGGCGGCGGAATCATCCCTGAGGCGGACATTCCGCTCCTTAAGGAGAAGGGTGTCGCCGAGATCTTCACGCCCGGGGCCACGACGGCGTCGATCGTGGACTGGGTCAGGGCCAACGTTCGGCAGCCGACGGGAGCGTAGGGCTCCGCCGGGGTGCGGTAGGCGGGGGTTGGGGTGGGAG